>SKOZ01000019.1 GCA_007119795.1 Planctomycetales bacterium
GAGGAGCACCATTCCGGAGCGGAAGGAGCCGGTTTGGCGGCACCGCCTTTCGCACGAGATAACGGCGAGCGGTCTGCCGGGGAGGGGACGGCGGGACCGGCTTGGCGTTGGGAAGAACTAGCGTCCTGGCGGGAGAGCGATCCGCGCACCGCCCCCTTGCGAGAGTGGTCGCTGGCGCGGGACCCGTTCCGTCGGGAGAACCGGGCCGCAGCGACCGTGGAGCAGGCTCCGCCGCAAGCGGTTGCGGCCACCGCGACGCCGGAGAGCCTGGGGCTGGTTCTCTCGGGCACGATCGTGAGCGAGGAGCGACGGGCCGCCGTTATCGGTGGACGGGTCTATACCGAAGGGAATCGCGTCGAGCTGGTTCGCGACGGTGAGCCGATCGCATTCCAGCTCACCCGGATCGGGCCCCGGCGGGTCGTCCTTGAGCGTCAGGGAGAGCATTACGAGCTCGTTCTGCCGGAGCGGGGGATTACCGGGCGGTTCGAGCTTTCGAGGATGGAACCTTAAGAGGCCCCCAACCGCCCGGACGGCGATGCGGAATCGGGGGGGTCAGGGAAGACCGATGCGATGGATTCTCCGCCTGTTCTGGTTCGGCGGCCTGGCCGCCCTCGGTGTGGCGGCCGCCTGGTGGCTGATTGAGGTGCTCCCGGGCCCGGTTGCCGGGGGCCACGCCGTGGTCCAAGCGACCGCACAAGGCCCCACGCCGGAGAGCCCATCGAACACAGCCGCACTCGCAGGCCCTGCTCTCCCGGCGTCTTCGGCGCCCCGGGTTGCGGAGTCTACCGGCGAAAACGAGGCTGCGCACCATGAGGCGGCCCCCCCCGCGGCTGCCCCAACCGGTGAGACCGCCGTAGCCGTAGTCGTCGAGGACGCCGATATCAGCCACCCCTTGCGCGCCGAATCCGGGGCCCCGTACTTGCGGGCAGGGGAGCCGGCGACGCTCGCGCCGGCTCCCGTCTTCGCCGCGCTGGAGGCGCCGGCGGCTTCCCAGGCCGGGGCCGAGAAGGCGGAGCGCGAGGACCGCGTTCGAGAGGTCATGGATCTCCTTCGCCGCCAGCTCCGTGGCAGCGATGCGGGATCGCCACCTGCCGAGCAGCGACCGCCGGTCGACGGCCCCGCCGAGACCCGGGGCCTGCCGGCGGAGGGCTCCGCAGGCGAGGCCCCCGGCTCGGTCGCTCCGGACGTGGGACCACGAGCGCCGCTCGCGCCGCCGGAGACGGGCGCCGCTCCATCTCGGCTGCCCGCCGAACCGTTGATCCGCAACGGCAGCCTGGCCGAGGGCGACTACGGGCTCGAGATCACCATCCAGAACAACGACATCCGCGAGGTCCTCGAGCTGCTGGGCCAGTACGGGAACCTGAACATCCTCGCCAGCCCGAGCGTCCAGGGGAGGGTCTCGGCGACGCTCAAGGGGGTCGATCTGGAGAGCGCTCTTTCGGCCATCCTCCGCTCCAGCGGCTACGCGATGCGCCGCGAGGGACGGTTCATCTTCGTGGGCACTCCCGAGGACTTCCAGACCCTCGATCACTCCCAGGACCGGATCGGCACCCGCGTCTACCGGCCCAGCTACATCCGGGCCTCGGAGCTGCAGGGGCTGATCGAGCCCCTGCTGACCGAGCGCGTGGGAATCGTCAGCGTGACGTCCGATGCGAAGACGGGACTCACCTCGGATAGTTCCCAGGTGGGCGGCGACGACTTCGCCGGCGGCGACGCCGTGCTCGTCCGCGACTACGAAGCCGTACTCGAGCAGCTCGACGAACTGGTGGATGAGCTCGACGTCCGGCCCCCCCAAGTCCATATCGAGGCCATGATCCTCAGCGTGCGGCTGAGCGACTCGAACCGCTTCGGCGTCAATTTCGAGCTCCTCCGTAACCAGAGCAATATCCGTTTCGGCCTCGGTGATCCCAACGTGGCCCAGCTCAAGTATGAGCAGGGGGCCCTCAAGTTCGGCTTTCTCGACAGCAGCCTGACTACCTTCCTCGAGGCCCTGGAGAGCGTCGGCGAGACGAACGTCATCGCCACGCCGCGGCTCATGGTGCTGAACAAGCACCGCGCCCAGATCCAGATCGGCGAGGACAAGGGCTACGTGGCCACCACGGTCACCGAAACCAGCACCACGCAGGCCGTGGAATTCCTGGAACTGGGGGTGTTGTTGCGGCTGCGGCCCTTCGTGACGGCCGACGGCATCATTCGCCTGGAGGTCCACCCCGAGCTTTCCGACGGCGACGTGCGGGTCGAGGGTGGTTTCACCCTTCCGAACAAGGAGGTCACCCAGGTGACCACGAACATCATGGTCCGCGACGGCTCCACCGTGGTCATCGGCGGGCTGATGCGGGAGCAGTTGACCACGGACACCAAGCAGATCCCCCTCCTGGGCAGCCTTCCCGGCGTCGGCTTTCTCTTCCGGCACAAAGAGGAGAGTACGGAGCGCCGCGAGGTACTCGTGCTCCTCACCCCCAGCGTCATCGGCGAACCGGGCGTCTATCGTGCGGCCATGGAAGAGGGGGCCCAAATGGTCGGCCGGTTCGACGAATATCGCGACGCGATGAGCCCGGCGGGCAAGCGTTCCATCGGCCGCCGCTACCAGCGGATGGCCCGCAGCGCCATGGCCTCGGGCGACCGCGACGCCGCCGTGCGCTACGCCGAACTGGCCGTCCACTTCGACCCGCTAAGCACCGAGGCTCTCGAACTGCGGAGCGATCTCTGGGAGCGACTCCCCGGCGGCGTGGAAGTTTGGGAAGCCTCCACACTCCCCCCGTCCGACCCGGTCGGCCCTCCGCCGCCTCCCCATCGTGTGCTCAGCGCGCCGCCTCCGCCGGCCGCGGCTCCACCGCGGCCCGCACGGGACCCCGACCGGTGCGCCCGCGAGGCGATGGCGCCGTCGGTGGACATCCGCCCTGCGACGGCGCCGCTGGCGGAGGTTCAACCGGCCACCTATCTTGGCCCCTCCACGGTACAGGACCGACTCCGGGGTAACCCGCCACCGAGCGCCCCCCTTCCGCCGCCCGTGAGGCTTTCCGCACCCGGCCACCGCGGTGCCGCGGATTGATCGCCATCGGGCCGAGCCTTCCCCGGCGGAGGGGGATGCAGGGCGTCCTTTGGACAGGTCGAATCTCTTGACCTACGTTTTATTGGACAGCCCCCGAGGCGCCGGCTAGAGACCGGCCGCTTCCGTGGCGCCGCTCGGCTCGATCCCACCTATGGCAGTCGTTAGGCCGGGCGGCCCGGGGAGAACCGCCCGAGCCACCGACCCGAACCGTGCCATCCCGCGGAAGGGAATGGTCTCCGCGCCGTCTGCCACCCTCGGTCTCCGCGCTTCGCGAAAGGACGCGATTCGCCGAGGGACGAGTTGCTCCGAGATTCGGCTTCGCTTCCCCACCCACAGGTCCCCTATGAGTCTTCTCGCCGCGATCTGCCGATGGCCTGGCGATGCCCTGCTGATGACGGCCGCGGCGATGGGTGCGGCGTCGGCGGGGATGCTCGCGCCCGCCCTGGGACCGCCTTGGCGCGTGGGGCTGTGGGCCGTAGCCACGGGTGCGGGCATCGCCGCAGCCCTCCGCGTCACGGCCCGCGAAAACGCCGCCCGTCTCGCCTGGCAGCGCCACTTGGAATCGATGTGCGAGGTCGATCCGGCGGCTCTGGCCGGCGACGATCTGCCCGCCGAGGTGATTCCCCTCGCTCCCGGACACCCCGACGCCCCCCTGGCGGCTCGCCTGGGCGAAGCGCTCGCCGCCTGCGGGCGGCGGATCGAGCATCTCGAACATCGCCAGGCCGCCTTGGAGGTCCGCCATCGCCGCGCCGCTGTGGACGCGGAACGCGTACGGGCGATCCTCGCCGGCATGGACGATCCGGTGCTCGCCGTCGACGAGGCCGGCCATCTCGTGCTCGCCAATCCCGCGGCGGCGGCGGTTCTGGCCCTCCCCGACACGCGCACCGAGGCGGCCATGTTCGCCGAAATGGTCCGCTGCGAGCAACTGGTGGAGCTGCTCGCGGTGAACGCCCGCCATGCGGCGGCACCACGCCGCGCGGAGATCGATCTCGTCGACCACGAGGGGCGTTCCCGGAGTTTTCGCGCCACCGTAGGGCGCCTGGAGGCTGCGGGGGGGGCGGCGGCGGCCGGCTCCGTGGCCGTCCTCCGGGACATCGGCGAACAGAAGGTCCTGCAGAAGCGGAACGCCGAGTTCGTCTCCGCCGTCAGCCACGAGATGAAGACCCCCCTGGCCGGTATCAAGGCCTACGTCGAGCTGCTGCTCGACGGTGACGCCGAGGACGAGGCCACCCGCGAGGAGTTCCTCCAGACCATCGACACCCAGGCCGACCGCCTCCGCCGCCTCGTCGAGAATCTCCTCAACCTGGCGCGCGTCGAGGCGGGCGTCGTGCAGGTGAACAAGGAGCCCCGGTCACTCAACGCACTGCTCGAGGAGGCTCTCCGCGTCGTCCAGCCGGCGGCGGAAGCGAAGCAGATCCCGCTCGTCGGCGACCTCAGTCCCATGTACCTGGGGGTGCTCGCCGACCGCGATCTCCTCCTCCAGGCAGCCATCAACCTCCTCTCCAACGCCGTGAAGTACACTTCCGAGGGCGGCCGGGTGACGCTGCGGAGCCGCTTCGCCGATGGCGAGGTCTCCTTCGAAGTGGAGGACACCGGCGTGGGGCTCAGCGAGGAGGACTGCCGGCAGATCTTCGAGAAGTTCTACCGCGTCCAGAAGGATAAGGGCATGGCGCAGGGAACCGGCCTGGGACTGCCCCTGGCGAAGCACATCGTCGAGGACGTCCACGGCGGCAAGCTGCTGGTCCGCAGCCGGATCGGCGAAGGGAGCTGCTTTTCCGTCGTCCTCCGCAGTGCCGGAGGACGGATCGAAGAATGAGAGTGCGGCGACGGAGCGGAAGGCGACCGAAGGACGGGCGGCGATATACGCAATGCGCAGGGGCGGAGACCGGAGGGAACGATGCCCAAGACCGTGATGCTCTGCGACGACGAGGTCCATATCCTGCGCGCCGCGGAGTTCAAGATCCGCCGCGCCGGCTACCGGGTCTGTTCGGCCGCCAACGGCGAGGAGGCCTGGAAGGCGATCCAGGAGGTCCGCCCCGACATCCTCATCACCGACTGCCAGATGCCGCGGCTGGATGGTTTCGGGCTTGTCGAGCGGCTGCGGAGCAACCCGGCGACGGCCGCGCTGCCGGTCTTCATGCTCACCGCCAAGGGGTTCGAGATCGGCAGCGGCGAGGCGGAGCAATGGAACCTCCGGGGTGTGGTGGCCAAGCCTTTCAGCCCCCGGGAACTGCTCGAGCTCGTCCGGGGCGCCATCGGCCCCGCCGAAGATGCCGTTCCGGCGGGAGCGGAGGGATGAATCTGCCCACCGAGGTCTTCGGCGAGGTGATCGTGGTCCATGCTCCGGAGGAGCTGGCCGCCGAGCAGGCGGAGCTTTTCGCCGATTTCGTTCCCCAGTTGGAGCGGCAGCGCGTGGTGCTCGATCTGGACGGCACCGAGACCCTCGACGGCGGCGGGCTGGAGGCGCTGCTCGAAGTCCAGGAACGGCTCCGCGGCATCGGCGGCGATCTGAAGGTTTCCGCGGCCGGGGCGGTCAATCGCAAGATCCTGGAAATCACCCGCCTGGACACGCAACTGGAAGTCTTCACCAGCGTCCTCGACGCCGTGAAGAGCTACCGCTGAGACGACCATGACCACTCTGGGCACAACGGCGCGGCGCCTGGGCGAGCTGCTCGTCGAGCGCGGATACCTCGCTGCCGAGGAGCTCGCCTCGGCGCTCGAGCAGCAGAAGCGCAGCGGGCGCCACAAGCTGCTCGGCGAGATCCTCGTCGAGGCGGGCTACTGCACCGAGGAACAGGTCGTCGAGGGCCTGGCGATGGAGTACGGCGTACCCTTCGCCCGCCTCGAGGCCCGCATGATCGATCCCAAGGCCGCCGACGTGCTGCCGCGGGAGTTCATCGAGGAGAACCTCGTCCTGCCGCTCTTCGTGGTCCGCGGCGTTCTTACCGTCGCGGTCTGCGAACCGGCGAACCTCTTCCTCGTCGAGGAGGTCGCCGGCCTCACCGGGCTCTCCGTGCAGATCGTCGCCGCCACGGCGCGCGACATCCGCCGCACCATCACCGGCCTGCCGAATTCCAAGGTCTTCGTCATCGACGACATCATCGAGGACGCCGACACGGCCGACGTGACCCTCATCGAGGAGGCCGTCGAGGACATCGGCGACGTCGAGGAGATCGCCGGGCAGTCGCCGGTGATCCGCCTGGTGAACTATGTCATTTTCCACGCCGTCCGAGAGGGGGCCAGCGACATCCACGTCGAGCCCGCCGAGCGCTGCCTGCGAGTCCGCTACCGCATCGACGGGCGCCTGTACAAATCGCTGGAGGCGCCCCAGCACCTCCTGGCCGCCGTGACCAGCCGCATCAAGATCATGGGCGGGCTCGACATCAGCGAGCGCCGCCTCCCCCAGGACGGCCGCGTCCACGTGCTCCTGGAGGGGCGGAAGATCGACCTTCGCGTCAGCACCTTCCCCACGGCCCGCGGCGAAAAGACCGTGATCCGGGTGCTCGACACCCGAACCGTCTCCTTGAACCTGGAAGATCTCGGCTTCGCCGAGGACATCCTCGGCGAATTCCACCGCCACATCCGGGCCCCCAACGGCATCATCCTCGTCACCGGGCCCACGGGGAGCGGCAAGTCGACGACGCTCTACGCGGCGCTCAACGCCATCAGCTCGATGGAAAACAACGTCTGCACCGTCGAAGACCCCATCGAGTACTACCTGCCGCTGATCAACCAGTTCCAGGTTCAGGAGAAGATCGGCCTTACGTTCTCCCGGGCCCTGCGGACGATGCTCCGGCAGGACCCCGACGTGATCATGGTCGGCGAGGTCCGCGACGAGGAGACGGCCCGCACTGCCATTCAGGCCGCGCTCACCGGCCACCTCGTCTTCAGCACCCTGCATACCAACGACGCCTGTTCGGCGATCACCCGGCTGGTCAATATGGGTGTCGAGGCCTACCTGATCTCCGCGGCGCTCAACATGGTGCTCGCCCAGCGGCTGGTGCGGCGCATCTGCCCCAAGTGCCGGCAGCGCTACGAGCCGCCACGGACGGTCCGCAAGACGCTCGAGAAGATGGAGATCGACTTCGACACCTTCTACCGCGGCGTCGGCTGTAAGAGCTGCCGCAACACGGGGTATAAGGGGCGCATCGGCGTCCACGAGCTCCTCGTGGTCTCCGACGAGATCCGCGACGCCGTCATCGCCGAGCGGGGCCTCGCCGAGGTGCGGGCCATCGCGCGGCGCGAGGGGATGATCACCCTCCGCCACGACGGCTTCCGCAAGATCCGCGAGGGGATCACCACGGTGGAGGAGATATTCCATATCGCCGGCGGCGGGGAGGAGCGCGCGTGACGTCCACCCAGCGCGAGTACGGCGCCGAGCAGGGGAGGATCGCAGCCGTTCTCCCCACTCAACGACCCGCGGACGACCTCCGCCGCGAAAGTGCCGCGGAGGCGACGGCCGAGAGCGACGACGAATTCGGCTTCGGCCGCCGCGTCTCCAAGCAGGACGTCATCTATTTCACCAGCCAGCTGGCGATCATGGCCGAGACGGGCATCCCCATCGCCACGGCGCTCGCGGGGATCGTCGAGCAGGAAGAGAACCCCCGCATGAGGAAGACGCTCCTGGAGATCAAGGAGGCCGTCGAATCGGGCGAGGACTTCTCCGCGGCCCTGGCCCGCTATCCCAGGCTCTTCGACAAGACCTACGTCTCCCTGGTCCGCGCCAGCGAGGCCACCGGTTCCATGGGGCCCATGCTCGACCGGATCGCCGGCTACCTGCGCAAGGAAGTCGAGACCGTCGGCCGCGTCCGCGCCGCCATGGCCTACCCCACGGTGATGATGATCCTCGCCGCCGGAGTGACCGCCTTCCTGCTGACCTACATCCTCCCCAAGTTCATCCCCCTCTTCCAGCAGCGGGGAAGCGAGCTGCCGCGAGTCACCCGTGCCCTCATCGACCTCTCGCAGTCGCTCGCCGACTGGTGGTACCTCTACCTCGGCGCCATGGTGGCGGTGGTGGTCGCCTTTCTCCTCGTTCGGCGGACCGAGGCCGCGCGCCAACACCTCGATTGGCTGAAGCTCCGGCTCCCGGTGGTCGGCCCCGTCTTTCGCAAGGTGGCCATCAGCCGCAGCGTCCGTACCCTGGGAACGATGATCGGCAGCGGCGTTCCCATGACCGATGCCATCCGTCTGGCCGGCGAGGTCTCCGGGAACTACCACTTCGAACAGATCTGGCGGGAAGTGCTCGACCAGGTGGTCGGCGGCAAACGGATCTGCGAAGTCCTCACCCGTTCCCCCCTGTTTCCTTGCGTCCTCGTGCAGATGATCTCCTCGGGCGAAGAGACGGGTAAGCTCGATTTCGTCCTCGAACGGGTGAGCAACTATTACGATCAGGAGGTGGAGATGGCGATCAAGACCGCCACGAGCCTGATCGAGCCGCTGATGATCGCCGTCATGGGTATCGTTGTCGGCGGCATCGGCATGGCGCTGCTCTTGCCGATCTTCAGTCTCAGCCGCCCGCAGTGACAGGGCGCCCCCCGCCGTGGCACCACCTGCGCTGGGGGCGTTCCCCCCGGCCGGACCGCTGCGTACAATGTCCGGTCCGCCTGGCATCGGAAACGGGGGAGGCGGTCCGGTTCTGCCGCGAGGGCATCGCCGATCGCCTTCGGCCTTCGAGAAATGCCGGAGGCCGTCGTTCGTTGGATGGCACCGGGTGTCGGCGCAGAAGATGGACCAAGATAACGTCCTCCAGGGAGAAATCATCGCATGACCATGAGACGGGCCAAGATCACCATCGTGGGGGCGGGCAACGTGGGGGCGACCACGGCGCATTGGTGCGCCGCGGCGGAGCTCGGCGACATCGTGCTCCTCGATATCCCCCAGACCGAGGGTATGCCCGCCGGAAAAGCCCTCGATCTCGCCCAGGCCGGCCCCATCGCCGGCTTCGACGCGGCGATCACCGGAACGACGAGCTACGAGGCCACCGCCGGAAGCGACGTGGTGGTGATCACCGCCGGCGTCCCCCGCAAACCGGGCATGAGCCGCGACGACCTCTTGAGCACCAACGCCCGCATCGTGGGCAACGTGGCCGAGGAAATCGGTCGCTCCAGCCCGGACGCCTTCGTCCTCGTGGTCAGCAACCCGCTCGACGCCATGGTACAGCGGGCCTGGCAAGTAACCGGTTTCCCGCCCCACCGGGTCATGGGGCAGGCGGGCGTCCTCGATACGGCGCGCTTCCGCACCTTCGTGGCCATGGAGCTGGGCGTGAGCGTCGAGGACGTCTCGGCGATGCTCCTCGGCGGGCACGGCGACTCCATGGTCCCGCTGGCAAGCTGCGCCGCAGTGGGCGGCATTCCCGTCACGCAGTTGGTTCCTCCCCAGCGGCTGGCCGAGATCGTCCAGCGGACCCGAGACGGCGGAGCCGAGATCGTCGGATTCTTGAAGACCGGCAGCGCCTACTACGCACCCGCGGCGGCCACCGCGCAAATGGTCGAGGCCATCGTCCGCGATAAGAAGCGGCTCATCCCTTGTGCGGCCTATTGCGACCGCGAGTACGGCGTCGGCGGTTACTTCGTGGGCGTGCCGGTGATACTGGGAGCGGGAGGAGTCGAGCGGATCGTCGAGATCGCGCTCAATGCCGAGGAGCAGTCCGCCCTGGAAAAGAGCGTCGAGGCGGTCCGCACTCTGGTTGCGACGATGGCCAGATTGGTCGGGTAGGCGGACGTTAACCGCCCTTGCACCGGGTACGGCTCTTCGGTACTATGTACGTCAGTACACTATCGTGATGATCCGAGGCGGTAAGGGAGAGGAGCGGCGGGCCATGGGGCTTGTGCTGAAGAAGATCGTCTCCGGCGGGCAGACGGGTGTCGACCGCGGCGCGCTGGACGCGGCGATCGCCCAGGCGACGCCGCACGGCGGCTGGTGCCCCCGCGGCCGGCTGGCCGAGGACGGCACCATCCCGGCCGGTTACCGGCTCGACGAGACCGAGTCCGCGGAATACCCTCAACGGACGGAGCGCAACGTCCTCGATGCCGATGCCACCTTGATTCTCTGCCGGGGAAACCCCGTGGGGGGAACGGAACTGACCCGCCAATTGGCCCTGGCCCACGGCAAGCCCTGCCTGGTGGTCGATCTGAGCCGTACGGCCGACTCGAGCGCCATCCGCCGCTGGCTGGCGGCGCATCGCGTAGGCGTTCTCAACGTCGCCGGCCCCCGCGAGAGCCAATGGCCCGGCGCCGCCGCGGCTGCCCGGGCGGTCGTTGCCGAGCTGCTCTCTCCGCGCGCGGCCGTCAATCGACCTTCCGCACCACGCCGATGACAATCCCCAGGATGTTGGCCCGTTTCACGTAGATGGGCTTCATCTCGGCGTTTGCGGGCTGGAGGCGGATGCGGTTCTTCTCGGGGAAAAAGCGTTTCAGCGTGGCGTCGCCATCCTCGGTTAAGGCGACGACGATCTGGCCCTTGGCGGCGGTCCGGCGGCGGCGGACGACGACGTAGTCGCCGTCGGCGATCTGATCGTCGATCATCGAGTCGCCGTGGACGCGGAGCACGAAGAGGTCGTCCTTGTTGCGGAAGACGGCCTCGAAGTCGAAGCGCTCCGCCTGCTCGATCGCTTCGTGCAGGGCGCCCGCGGCGATCCGCCCCACCATGGGCAGGCCCCGCAGGTGCGCCGGTTCGCTGGCCAGGCGGATGGCGCGCGACATCCCCGGCTCGCGCTCGATGAACCCCTTTTTCTCCAAGGCCGTCAGATGGCACATCACCCCGTTGGGTGAGTTGATGTGGAAGTGCTGGCCGATCTCGCGAACGGTCGGCCCGTAGCCGCGCGAGCGGATCTTCTCGCGGATGAACTCGTAGACCGACCGCTGCCTCTCGGTCAACTGCTCCATCGGTTCCATGGCGTGGTTCCCGCGGGGTAAAGGAGATTGGGGTAGGATCATGGACAATCGTACAATATACGCCCGTCCATCGTCAAGCCCCCCTTACCCGCCGGCGAAGGGCATCGACTGCCCCAGATCCTTCGCCGCAAATACCCCAGACGAGGCCGCCTCCCTGTCAAACCCTCACGCCGGGGGAATCTCTGCAGGGAAGGGGCCGCGAATCACGGCCTCTGCCCCCCCTTCCCCTTTTTCCCTGTCTTGCCTGTTGCCGGGCCGGGCCGACCGGGGTTCCTGCCGGATTAAAGTCCCTCACCCGTTCGACCCGATGCAGTTGCGGGCCGTCTGTAACGCGAGAGACGCCCAGTCCGCGTATGCTGGGAAGACAGGCTGATTTGGGGAAAAGGAATCGAAACAGGGACCGACTGCCTTGAATGCTGCATTGGGATTCCTTACGGTGCTCGAGGATTCCGATCAGAACCTCTTCGGGGGCTATCTCCTGCTCAGCCTTGCCGGCCGCCCCCTGGAGTTCCACTGCACCACACCGATCCGGCCCAACCGGGCCCAGCGGATCCTCTACGGCCCCACCCTGGAGCCTTTCCTGTTCGGCGAATTGATCGGGGGAACGCTCTACCGCAAGGCCACGACGGTTCCGGGGGTGGTATGCACCGACGTCTTCGCCGCCGTGTGCCTCCGCGAGCACGTCGACGTCCCGGTGGTGCTCGTGCTGCCGTCTGAGGAGATGGAGCCCTCGGGCGACGCCCGGCCGGTCCCGCGCTCGGAAGGCCCCTCCGCTGCGGCGGCGGCCGTCTTGCGCGTAGACGCCCCTCATGCCCCGAGACCGCCGCTCGTGGAGTTCTGCTGGCGGGCGAACCGCCTGGCGGTGCCGGCGCGGGGGGGGGGCGAGCGCGACCTGATCCTCGAGCAGCTGGCGGGGGCCGAAGAGTTGTTGGACCTCGCCGAGCCCTTCGAGCGCATCCGTCAGGCCATCGACGAGGCCCGCGGCGGGGGGCGATGACATGCGCGAACAGCCCGGTCTCCCGGCACCAGACCCGGTTGCAGTGATCAGTTGGGTCGCCCCGCCCCCTCCCGCCGTAACGTCGGAGCACCTTGGGGGATCGGCACCGGAAGTCGTCTCCCTGCGAACGGCCGCGCCGGCGCCGCCCCGCGTGGAGTCGCGGCCGAGTGCCGTGACTCCGCCGCGGACGGTCTCCATCGCCATCGGCCGCGCCGGGGTGCGGGTACGGAGTTTCGGCTTTGCCGGGGCGGCTTCGGGGACGGCCCCGGAATGGCTCGAGGGGGCGGCGGAGGCCGAGGGCGTGGGGGCGGCACCGCCGCGCGCGGAGCGTCCGCTTTCCGGGCGGCGAACCCGCATCGCGCCCCCCCGCGACCTGGTCAAGCTCGAAGACCGGCTCCACTACCTCCTCCAACCGCCGCTGGAATCGCTCTTTGCCGAGCGGGCGCTGTCGTTTCCCTATGAGCCCTTCCCCTACCAGTTCGAGGGTATTGCCTTCCTCTACCCGCGTCACGCGGCGGTGCTGGCCGACGAGATGGGACTGGGCAAGACGATGCAGGCGGTAACGGCGATCCGCCTCTTGATGCGGCGCGGCGAGGTGCGGCGGGTGCTGCTCGTCTGCCCCAAGCCCTTGGTGACCAACTGGCAGCGGGAGTTCGCCCTCTGGGCACCCGAGATCCCGGCGATGGCCGTCGAGGGGGACCGGGTACGGCGGCAGTGGCAGTGGGCGCTGGACGACGTCCCCGTGCGGATCGCCAACTACGAAATCCTCCACCGTGACGAGGAGTTGCTCCTCGCCGGTGCCGGGGGAGCGGCCCCGCCCCCCTTCGACCTGGTAGTGCTCGACGAGGCCCAGCGAATCAAGAACCGCGCCAGCGCCACCGCCCGGGCCGCCTGCGCCCTGGCTCGCTCGCGGGGATGGGCGCTCACCGGCACGCCCGTGGAGAACAGTCCCGAAGACCTGGTGGGCATCTTCGAGTTCCTCTCGCCGGGCCTCCTGTCGCCGCAGATGAAACCCCGGAAGATGGGCCGCACGGTCAGCGACTACGTGCTCCGCCGAACCAAGGACACCGTCCTTACCGACCTGCCGCCGAAACTCTTCCGCGAAGCCCAGCTCGAGCTCACCCCGGAACAGCGCGCCACCTACCAGCTCGCCGAGGAGGAGGGCGTTCTGCGGCTGGCGGAGATGGAGCAGGCGGCCACCATCCAGCACGTCTTCGAGCTCGTCCTGCGGCTCAAACAGATCTGCAACTTCGATCCCGCCACGGGGGCCAGCGCCAAGCTGGAGCGGCTGCAGGCCGATCTGGAGGAGGTGGTGCAGAGCGGCCGCAAGGCGATCGTCTTCAGCCAGTACGTCCGCACGCTGGAGACGCTGGCCGCGAACCTGGGCTCCTTCCACCCCCTGATGTACCACGGCAAGGTGCGCTCCGCGGAACGCGATCGGGTGATCGGCCGCTTCCGCGGTGACCCGCGGTGCCAGGTCCTCTTGATGAGCTACGGCGCCGGCAGTGTGGGGCTCAACCTGCAGTTCGCCAGCTACGTCTTTCTCTTCGACCGCTGGTGGAATCCGGCCGTCGAGGACCAGGCGATCAACCGCGCCCACCGCATCGGTGCCGCCGGGCCGGTCACGGTGAGCCGCTTCGTGACCCTCGCGACCATCGAAGAGCGGATCGACCGCGTGCTCGAGGAGAAGCGGGAGCTCTTCGCGACCATCTTCTCGGATAGCCGGCCGCAGCAGCGGACGGGACTCTCCCAGGAAGAGATTTTCGGCCTCTTCGACCTTGCCTGCCCCGCCAGGGCGGCGTGAGGAGGTCGAGGCGCATCCGCAGCTACTCGGGTGCCACGGTGACGAGTTCGTGACAGACGGCCTCGATCTGCGCCGCGGTGATCGACGACTGCGACTCCGCGTAGCCGATCAGCAGGGCCAGATCGCCCAGGCGGTTGATCCGCCGGGGAATGCCGCAGGTCAATTCGTGAAGGGTGCGGAGGGCATCGGGCGTGAAGACCTCGCGGGCCCCGGCACCGGCCGTTCTCAGGCGGTGGGCGACATACTCGCTCGTCTCCGTGGCGGTGAAGGGGCGGAGAAGGCACTTCACGGCCAGCCGCTCCTCGAGTTGGGGCATGCGGTCGAGCACGGGCAGGATGCCCGCCTGGCCGACGAGCAGGAGCGTGAGCCCCGCACGGCCCAGGGCCTGGAAGTTCGAGAGCAGACGCATCGCCTCCAGGGTACGGCGGTCTTCCAGGAGCTGCGCCTCGTCGACGACCACCACGGCATGGCGTCCCCGCTCCGTGTTCTCGGCGAGGAAGCTCTCGATCCGCCGCACGGCCCCCGCGGGCGTGGCGAGGCGATCGAGGTCCTCCCCCCCGGCGAGCCAGCCGGCCAAGTAGCCGAGCAGCTCGTCCGCCTCCATCTGCGGGAAGACGAGGTGGACGAACGGAGCGAACTCGTCGTCGAGCACCGTCCGCAACATGCCCACCACCAGCGTCTTACCCAGCCCCGACGCCCCTGCCAGGAGGGCACCGCCACGATGGTTCTCGATGGCGTAGCGGAGCTTCAACAGCGCCGCCTGGTGCGGGGCACCGGGGTAGAAGAAGCGCGGGTCAGGCGTGTTCTCGAAGGGCTTCTCTTCGAGTTGCCAATAGGCCTCGTACATGGCCGCTGCTCGATGGTTCCCGTGTTCACCCGCCCCGGCGGGGCAATGCTGTTTCAATCCCGCACGAAGTTCGCCACCGTCCCCAGGACACGAACGCCCCCCTCCTCGATCGCACCCAGCAGAGACTCCGCGTCCGCGCCGGCGGGCGCCCCGTTGGCGGCGGGAAGACCGCGGGCGTCGTCGACCACCAGCACGGCGTCGATCCATTCGCCTTTCAGCCTGCGATCGGTGGCCGGGCCCCAGTCGACCAGGACCACATCGAATCCCCGCCGCAAGTCGGCTGCCACGTCCGCCGGGTCGGCACACCCACTGCCTTCCGGGCAAGAGGGGAGCAGCGCCCAGCGGTCGTCGAGCGACTCGACGGCGACCTCCGCGAGGGGCAGGCGGCCGGCGGCTGCCGCTTCCCAGCCCGCCTCCACCAGCACGCCCAAACGCCGCGAAAGGCGGGGCTCGGTCGGGTCGGCCTCCAGCACTGCGGTGCGCCGGCCGGCGCGGCCGAGCCGCTGGGCGAGCAGGACGACCAGCGTGCTGCATCCTACGCCTCGACGCGTCCCCGCCACTGCCAAGACCTGCTGCCCCCCGTCGGCTGCCGCGGCCACAGCCGCGGTGATGCAGTCGAGCTCGTCCGCCGCAGCCGCCGTCAACTGCGCGCAGGCGCAGGGCTGGGCAAAGCGATCGACCTGAAGCAGGGGCCGAAAACCCCAGGGCTGTTCGCCCGTGTCGCTCGGACCGCCGCCGTTCGTGTCGCCCCCCCCCGATGCCCTCGCGCAATCCGCGCCGACGGCGGTCGGCAACGGCTCATCGCCATCGTGCGGTTCCTCCGCCGATGTGCCCTCGACCACGGGGCCCATCGCTTCGTCAGCCGCCGAATCCACGTCCCCCTCATCCGCAGCCCCCTCTGCGGCTGCCTCCTGAGATCGGGACAGCCCGGGGATTCCCAGGGCGTCGATGGCAAGCATCGTGGCCGGATTGCCCCCACGCAAAGCTGCGCCAGGGGGAGGAGGCCCCGTTCCTCCCGGCTCACTCCCCGCAGCATCCGGCGATTGCTCCAGGGTCGCGACCACGGCGTCGACCCCGGTCGGCGAGGTTGCCCCGCTCGTCGACGTGCTGGACGGGACGGGTTCCGCATCCGTCGGCTCCGTATCCGGCCGGACGAGGTCTGCAGTCGGCGGTGGGCCGCCCACTACCTCGTGCAGCAGGACGGGCGCGGCCGGCGGTGCCTGGGAATACGCCTTGAAAAACGCTTGGTCCATCGCCGTCATAGCGAAGCCTACCTAAGGGTGGGATACTCGATGTGACCCTGGAGGCGAGCTACTCCCGCTTCCCCGCGGTCGCGCGAGCGTTCCTGGTCGCCGCTCGGCCACGGCGACGACCCACCGGCCGCCGCCGGCGAATTGACCCGCATGGGCTGATTGGCTCCCGTATCGTGGTCGTCGTAGGTCGCCCCTTCTTCCGCAACGTCTTCGCGGTATCCCGCAACACCGCCCGCCGGACTGGTGGAGCGCGAGGGTCCCGCATCGGCATCCTCTCCTCTGCCGAACTCGAATGCCACTCTTCGTGGGGGGCGCGAAAAGTACTCGCCTGTCGAGGGGTACGCTATCGATTCGTTCCAGTTTCCCCGCTGCTCGGGCGGCACCCAGGCCGACGCCCGCGGCCCCTCCCACGCGAGCGAGGCCTCCGTCGCACTATTCTCCGCCGAAGAATCGCCGCCGCGCTCGGGAGCACCGCCGCGAGCCTTTTCGGGGTTCACGGCTACCGCGGTCTCGGAAGCGTCGGCCTCCGGCTTGGGAGCGGTGCCGACGATCGCTGGCTCCGCGGGATCCCACTCGGGAACCATCCGCGCACGCGGGGGGGGAGGCGGTTGTCTCCGCACCGCATCGGTGGGTCTCTCCCCCTCGCGATTCCCGAGAAACAACGGGACAACGGCCAAGATCAAGACGAGTGCCATGCCGGCGAAGAGAATCTTCGCCGAAGCTGCCTGGCTGAGGAGCCGGGCACGACCCTGGAGGCGCTCGCGCGGCGGCTGGACCTCGCTTTCCGGCCCCTCGCCCACGTCGGGCAGGCGTGCTAACACGGTAGCGCGGGGGACGACTTCCAGCGGGTGAGAGGGCCGGCAGCCGGGATCCGGGATTGGCTCGTGCGTATCCATGGCAGTGCGAATCGACGCATGGGCTCGCCGCGGCGCGACACGGGTCGCGCACGCCGCTGCCCATTCGGGGAGACTTATTACCTTGAATACTATCGGTATCGATTGTGCGGGTCTTGAGTGTTGAAGTGGCTTCCAAAGATGAGGGGAATGGGAGGATTGTGGCGAATGTCCTCCGGCGGGGGCTCGGCCGCGACGCCGGCCTTTCCCCACGAGAGGTTTTTGGGGGCCGTGCTGGTGCGTGTGACCTGCAAGTGCAGGCGGGGGTGGGGGGCCGCGGGAATGCCGGTCGCACCCGACGGCACGGTGTCGGCTGAAAACGACGGCTTGCAGGGCCGGCGGATACGCGCGGCGCTCGTGCTCTGTCTAACTCGAGTTTGCCGGTAGTGGGCGGCAAGCTCGGCCGTGAACCCTTTTGGGAATGACGGGAGGGGGCCTTCCCGAAATGGGCGGGAGAGGGAATGGGCTATCTCTTCCCTCCGTTTCCTCGTGCTCGGTCTTCTCGACCGTTTCTTGTCCCCTTCCCCTTCTCCCTTCCCCCGGTTTCCTCCTGTTCAAAAGAAGAACGACAAGAGAGCGGGCGCCTTGCCCACCTTTCTGGAACAGGAGGGAACGGAGGAAACAGAGGAGTATTGCACAGAGCTGGACATTAGTAAACTCCAGCTGGACAGACCACTAGCGGCGTAGGTCGCCGGGCCGATCGGCAAGCTCCAGCCGGTCGAGCAGGTCTTGGCTGGGCCGGTGAGCGGGATCGCGAGCGAGTGCCTCGCGGGCGGCGCGCGCCGCATCCTCGTAGCGCCCGGCGAACAACTCCGCCTCGGCCATGTGGAAGAAGAGTTTGACCGATCCCTCACCGCGCTGGGCCGCAAGGTGGAAGCTTGCCAAGGCCTCCTCGTGTCTCCCCAACGTGTGGTAAGCGACTCCCTCCTCATAGAGGAGCTCGGCAGGCTGCTCGTCGGGCAGATAGGTGTCGAGCAACTGGTGGAGCACCGCCAGGGCACGCTGAGGCTGATTCATCTCGTGGTACAGGCTGGCGACGGCGGAGAGCAACTCGCGGTCGTTGGGCGCGCTGCCGAGGCCGCGCTGGAAATCGGCCAGGGCCTGCCGCAGATCACCGATCGCCCACATCACCTTCCCGCGAGCCGCCCATCCGGCGGCCATCCGGGGATCGAGATCGAGGGCGTATTCCGCCTCCTGGCGCGCCAGCTCCGTGAGGTCCAACTCCAGGAGCACTTCGGCCAGCGTGGCGCGGAGCGTGGCGTCGTCGGGAGCGAGGCGCAGGGCCTCGTCGAGATGCTCCCGGGCCTCGGCCCATGCCCCTCGGCGCCGGAGCGCCGTCGCCAAATGGCGCCGTGCCTCGACGTCGCCGGGGTTGGTCTTGACCGCCTCGGCGAGAAGCGCTTCGGCCTCCGCCCACTCCCCCTGCTCCATCGCCGCCACCCCCTGCTGCCAGTAGCGGCGTGCCGCGGCCACGGAATCGGGAACCGGATTGCCGATTCCCGGCAGGCGGCATCCGCACGCCGGGATCGCGCCCAAGACCCCCACCAGCAGCAGAAGCCCTGCCGCCGCTCGGTCCACGCATCGCTGTTCCCGCACTTCCATGTCTGAGCCGACCGCCGAGACCACCCGACTGGGCAACGACACCACGCCCCGCGGCGAGCTTATCAGAATCCCCCTTACCCCGCGACCCCGTTTCGCCGCCGCCCCGCCGCGTACACCCCCCCACCTGAGACTCCACCGCCGTCGCCTGCGGGGGTGCGACGCGCCGTCGTCCGCGGCGGTTCGCCGCTACTCCTTCAGTGCCGCGATCAGGTTGAGCATGGCCTTCTTGCCGTCGCCGAAGAGCATCAGGCAGTTATCGGCGGCAAAGAGGGGATTGGGGATGCCTGCGAAGCCGGGGCTCAGGCTCCGCTTGACGATGACCACGGTGCGGGCCTTGTCCACGTCGAGAATGGGCATGCCGGCGATGGGGCTCTTTGGGTCGGTGCGGGCAACGGGGTTCACCACGTCGTTGGCACCGATGACCAGCACCACGTCGGTCTGCGCGAACGTGGGGTTGATCTCGTCCATCTCCTTGAGCTGCTCGTAGGGAATCTCCGCCTCGGCCAGGAGCACGTTCATGTGGCCCGGCATCCGTCCCGCGACCGGGTGGATGGCGAACTCCACCTCCACGCCGCGGGCCTCGAGCACGTTGGCCAGGTCGCGGACGGCGTGTTGCGCCTGGGAGACGGCCATCCCGTAGCCGGGGACGATCACTGCCCGGCGGACGCCGTCGTAGAGCATGGCGACCTCCTCGGGCGTGGTCGCCTTGACTTTGCCGCCGTAGACCTCGTCGGCCGTAGGGGCCCCCTCCGTCGGTCCCAGCACGCCGAAGAGAACGTGCGAGAGGGAGCGGTTCATGGCCTTGCACATGATGGAGGTCAGGATCAGACCCGACGCCCCCACGAGCGAGCCCGCGATGATCAGCACGGAGTTGTTCAGCACGAACCCCGTGGCCGCCGCGGCCAGACCGCTGTAGGAGTTGAGCAGCGCGATCACCACCGGCATGTCCGCCCCACCGATGGGATTCACCAGCGTCAGTCCCAGGACCGAGGCGACGAGCACCAGGAACCAGTAGATCCAGACCTGGCCGGGGAAGGCGATGCCCAGGGCCAGCAGGCCGAGAACGATCAATCCCAGGAGCGCGTTGATCGGCTGCTGGGCGGGGTAGTCGAACGGCTTCCGGAAGGATTGGTATTCGCGCAGTTTGCCGAACGCCAGCAGGCTGCCCCAGAAGGTGACGGCGCCGATCAGCCCCGCGGCCAGAGCGGCCACGACCGTGGCCGCGGGATGAACGGCGGCGACTTCGGCAGCCTCCGTGGCGGGCTTTCTGGCCAGCAGTTGCTCGCCGGCCACGAGGACCGAAGCAGCCCCGCCGAAACCGTTGAACAGGGCCACCATCTCCGGCATGGCGGTCATTTGAATCTTGATGGCCAATGTGGCGCCGATCGCCGCGCCGATGACCATGCCGATACCGAGCAGCCAGTAGCCGACGATCTGTTGGTCGAAAAGCGTTACGAGGATGGCAATCAGCATCCCCGTGGCACCCAGGAGGTTTCCCCGCACGGCGGTCCGCGGGTGCGTGAGCCCCTTGAGGCCAAGGATGAACAGGACCGCGGCAAACAGGTAAGCGAGGTTGATGATCGTTTCCACGGTTTCTGCTTCTCCACGGGCAGCACATGGCGGGCCTCGTGCTGCGAGGCCCACCGATGTCGATGGTCTGGCCTTGTTCGTTGTCGGTAGTCCGTCGGTGGATCGTGGGCCGCGGCAAGCCCCCCGGGCCTATCGCTTGCGGCGGAACATCTCCAGCATACGGTTGGTGACCATGAAGCCGCCGACGACGTTGACCGTAGCCAGGATCACGGCGGTGAATCCCAGCAGAGCGGCCAGCGGGCCGTGGTCCGCGCCCGCGGCCACGAGGGCTCCCACGAGGGTGATCCCCGAGATGGCATTCGAGCCCGACATCAAGGGTGTGTGGAGCGTGGGGGGAATCTTGGTGATGATCTCGAAGCCCACGAAGATGGCGAGCACGAAGACCGTCAGGGCAATGATCAGATCCATCAGGGGATGTCTCCCTGGTTGGCTTGGTCGCCGGGAGTGGCGATGCCGGCGGCCTCGCACACGCCGGGGTGGACGAGGCGGCCGTCGCGGGCGACCAACGTTTCGCGGATGATTTCGTCTTCCAGGTCGATCTTCCACTGGCCGTCGGCCAGGAGATTCAAGAGGAACGTGGTGATGTTCTTCGAGTACATCTGGCTGGCGTGGTAGGGAATCTCGGCCGGCAGGTTCGCCGGGCCCAGGATCTGCACGCCGCCGTGGACGACGGTCTGGCCGGGCTGGGTCAGCTCGCAGTTGCCGCCCCGCTCGGCCGCCAGATCGACGACCACCGAGCCGGGGGGCATGGCTTCGACCATGCCCCCCGTGACCAGCACGGGAGCTCTCTTGCCGGGGACGGCGGCGGTGGTGATCACCACGTCGCTCTCGGCGACGACACGGGCCATCATCTCCCGCTGGCGAGCGTAGAAGGCGTCGTCCATAGCCTGGGCGTAGCCGCCGCCTCCCTCGCCCGCGTCGAGCGCGAGCTCGACGAACTTGCCGCCTAGGCTCTCGACCTGCTCCTTGACCGCGGGGCGGACGTCGTAGGCCCTGGCGACGGCACCCAGGCGGCGGGCCGTGGCGATCGCCTGCAGGCCCGCCACCCCCGCCCCGACGATGAAGACCTTCGCGGCGGTGATCGTCCCCGCCGCGGTCATCAGCATGGGAAACATCCGCGGCAGCGCCGTGGCGGCCAGCAATACGGCGCGGTAGCCGGCCACGGTCGCCTGCGAGGAGAGCACGTCCATGCTCTGGGCGCGGGTGATGCGGGGGAGCAACTCGAGGGCAAACAGCGTGGCGCCGC
>SKOZ01000013.1 GCA_007119795.1 Planctomycetales bacterium
ACCGGTGAGCCGACCGCGCGTTGACGGGGGTCCGCCGGCGACCGATACTGTGAAGCTGGCGGATGCGCCGCCTGCGACCCGCGACTTACCAAGCCCGACAGAGGTACTGCGATGCGCACACCACCAGAACAGGGTGGCGCAAGCCACTCCCATTTACTACCCCAGCTACTACACCTAACAGCTACATTCATTCTTACCATCGCGACGCTCCTTCTGTCAACAGCGTGTGCAAAATGCGAAGAATCCGTCGATTCTAGCCGTGTACCAAATATAGTGCTCATCCTTACCGACGACCAGGGGTGGGGGGATCTCAGCGTGCACGGCAACACGAACCTCGACACGCCTCACGTCGACTCGCTGGCCCACGACGGGGCGCGTTTCGAGGCCTTCTTCGTGCAGCCGGTGTGCTCGCCCACGCGGGCGGAGCTGCTCACCGGGCGGTACCATACGCGCAGTGGAATCCGCGGCACGTCGGCCGGCGATGAGCGGCTCGACCTTTCCGAGCGGACCATCGCCGAATCGTTCCAGGCCGCCGGCTACGCCACCGGCTGCTTCGGCAAGTGGCACAACGGCTGGCAGTACCCTTACCATCCCACTGCCCGCGGCTTCGGCGAGTTCTACGGCTTCTGCTCCGGCCACTGGGGGCACTACTTCGACTGGACCCTGGAGCACAATGGAGAGCTCGTCCAGGGGAACGGCTACGTCGTCGACGACCTCACCGACCGGGCACTGGCCTTCATCGAAGCGCACCGCGACGCGCCCTTCTTCGTCTACCTCCCCTACAATACCCCCCACTCGCCCATGCAGGTGCCGGACGCGTATTATGAGCGGTTCGCCGCCGCCGAGCCGGCCATGCGCCACCGCGACCCGGAGCAGGAGGACCTGGCGATGACGCGGGCGGCGCTGGCCATGTGCGAGAACATCGACGCCAACGTGGGCCGCCTGCTGCAGAAGCTGGACGAGCTGGACCTGGCCGGGGAGACGATCGTCGTCTACTTCACCGACAACGGCCCCAATAGCTGGCGGTGGAACGCGGGCATGCGGGGCCGCAAGGGCTCGACGGACGAAGGGGGCGTACGCGTCCCCTGCCTGATCCGCTGGCCCTCTGCGATCGAGCCGGGGACGGTAATCCCCCAGATCGCCGCCGCGGTCGACCTATTGCCCACGCTCACCGAACTGTCGGGGATCGAGATCGTGGGCGAGAAGCCGCTGGACGGCATCAGTGTGGCGCCGCTGCTCACCGGGCAGAGCGGTCCGTGGGAAGACCGTATGATCTTTACCCATTGGAACGACCGCGTGAGCGTCCGCACCCAGCGCTACCGCCTCGACCACCAGGGCCGGCTCTACGACCTGGCCGCCGACCCCGGCCAGCGCCGCGACGTGGCCGAGGAACACCCCGAGGTGGCCCGCGCGCTCCGCGAGGCCGTCGCGCAGTGGCGGCAGGAGACCATGACCGACCTCGGTCCCGACGAACGGCCCTTTCCGGTCGGCTATCGGGAGTTTCCCACCACCTACCTGCCTGCCCGCGACGGCGTGGCCCACGGGAACGTGGTGCGGAGCAACCGCTTTCCGAACGCTTCCTTTTTCACCGGCTGGGAGGATACCGAAGACCGCATCACCTGGGACGTCGAGGTGGCCACGGCCGGCGACTACGAGGCGGTGCTCTACTACACCTGCCGCGAGGAGGACGTGGGGGCCACCATCGAGCTGGCCTTCCGGGATGCCGCGGTGCGGGGCACGGTCGCCGAGGCGCACGACCCTCCGCTGGTAGGCACCGCCGAAGACCGGGTGCCGAGGATCGAGTCGTACGTCAAAGACTTCAGGCCGCTGCCGCTGGGTGTGATGCGGCTGGAGGCCGGCCGCGATACGCTGTCGCTGCGGGCCCTCGAGATCCCCGGCGAGCGGGTTGTGGACGTCCGCTACATCCGCTTGCGGCTCCTGGAGCCGTAGCGGGCAGGTAACCATTCACGGGGGACTGTCCCTTTTTTTCGCGGCCGTAGACGGTATTCCTCCTGGATAACGCTATTCAGCCACGAAGATGGGACTGTCCCCTTCGGCCGCCCCGTGAACGGTTACACCTCTACCACATCGTTCAGAACCATCCCTTCGTCGACGGCAATAAGCGGATCGGTGCAGCAACCGCCATCATCTTCCTTGCCATCAACGGTATTGAGCTTCGTGCCGACGAGGACGGGCTCGTCGCGCTGACGTTGGCAGTCGCGGAGGGTCTCGCCGGTAAGCAGCAGATCGCCGAGTTCTTTCGAGGCATCGCGATCTGAACCGCCTCCGCAGCTTGCGGCTCGGCCGCGTCCGTCCCCCGCTCGGCCTTCTTAGTCACCCCGGCGGCTGAATTCCTGACATCTTGCGAATTCGGCTAGTGTCAGTCCGAAAATACGTTTGGGGGCCGTGCCGCCCAGGAGAGCCGCGATCGTATTTTGGCTTCATGATGCCTATCTCCTGGGATTCTCCTCTCGTGCCGTCCGAAGCCGCGGTTTCATCTCGATTCGCTCAAGCGGATGATCGACTCGTATTGCTCGACGGCGAAGGGCCCCGCCTCGGCGGTGACGCGCACGCGATACTCCTCCGCCGCATTCTCCGGTACTCGCCACGAGTACGCGCAGGTGAAAGCTCATCCATAGCGGAAGACGCCGCTGACGACGACTCTTCCGTCGGGATCGAGGACCTCGAATCGCGGCGCGGGGGGCTTTGAGCCGCCGAGGGTTACATCATGTACCCGTTCGCCGCCGGCGCCCAGGAAACTCAGATAAAGATC
Organism: Planctomycetales bacterium; assembly: GCA_007119795.1. Next base: position 2,774 of record SKOZ01000013.1, read on the forward strand.
AAGGTTGAAATCGTCCGGGTCGGCAACGGTAACCCGTTCGAGGTCCAGCGCCCCCCGCACGAACTCGATTCGCTGTGGCCAGCGGGCCTCGACCACGGGGCGAAGCGGCGGTCCGAAAGGAAACTCTTGCATTTGGTCGGCAGCAACCTCCAGCGGCGGCACCGCGGCAGGTACGATCGCCTGCAGCAGCGCCACCGCATCGCGATCCCGCCCGCGGCCGTCGCCCCCGATGGCCGCCTCAGCCATCGTCTCGGTCTCCCGGGACCGGATCGTATAGGAGTGGACCGACCACCGGCCGGCAGGGACGGCCACGGGCTCCATGCCCTTTCCCACGGTCTCGAAGACCCCCTGCTCACCGACCAGGGTCACCCTTAACTCCCCGTGAGGAGAAGTCCAAACGCCCAGGGGCCGCGGGGTGGGTGTCAGCGTGAGGCGGTCGCCCTCCGGCGCCACATACAACTCGTAGACTGTTCCTCCCAGGCTCAATAGGGGGCCTATGTGCACCGTGCGCTCACCGCTGATGCGGACCACGTCGCCGGATGACGTGCTGATTGCCGGGCCCAGCACCAGGCGGTCGCCGAGCCGTATGGCGTGGTACCGGGCCCCGGTACGCTCTTCGCTTCGAGATGCCTGATCGCTGAAGCGGCCGTTGCTGTTCCCGTCCAGTAGGGCAACGTGGATCTCCTCATCGCCCAGGTAGAATCGCCCCTGCCGGTAACAGGCCGCGCGGAACAGGAGCGTTACCGGCACGGCCGCTTCCGGGTCGAGCTCCGACCTCCCCGCCCGGTTCCGGATGGCATAACCTCCGCCCCATAAGCCCGATACGCGCAGGAGATCCTCATCCTCGCTCAACCGTTGGACGTAAAGCAATTCTCTTGGCCGATCGAGACCGGCGATGACCTGGAGCGTGAAGCAGTAACGGAAATCGCTTTCGTCGCCGGGGACGGAGACTTTCACCTGCGGGAAGACGATTCCGCTAGGGACCCAGCGATTCTCCGCGCCGCCAGCTTCCGCATCCGCCACGATCGTGGTCGTCAGCTCGCCGGTGCCCGCGGTGTCGAAGTGGAGCCGGTCGAAGACCTCCCCGTCCGGCTGTGCCCTGTCGAGGGCGAAGGGAAACTCCCGGCCGCCGAACGTCACCACCGCCCGCAGCGGTTCGCCATGGTAGGCCGGCTCTTCGCGGACCAGCCGCTGGAAGGCCTGGCGCTGCCGCCGCACCTCGGCCCACGCACCGGCCCCCTCGCCCCCGGCCAGTTCGAGCAACTGCAGCTCGGGACCGCCGATGCGATCTTCGCCCCAGGAGTAGACGCCCAACTGGTTCGGCCGGTCCAACTCCACCAGCTCCAGCTCGACTTCGATCGACTCGGCCGCCCCCGCGGCGGCTGTGGCCACCGCGACGACCAGGACCATGACCGGTCCTACGCGCCCCGTAATTCTCATGATCGGCAATCCTCCGTGCGGAAGAGCTGGTGAGGCCCCCTCCGCTCGATTCTGGAGGCGATGGAACCACGCCCACCAGCCTATCGGCGACCGGAGGCCAGGGCAATGCCCATCACGCCTTTTCCATGCCCTCCGAGCATACTGCCCGATGCTCGGTTTGCATGAGCCGAATTACTTGAGTTCACTGAGGCGGATCACCGTCTCGTGCTCTTCGACAGCGAAGGGTCGGCCTGGTGCAGATCCTCGGCCGGCTCGTAGCCGGCGCGAAGCAAGCCCGCAGCCGCGAGCTCGCTGTCGAGTACGTTCATCTGGCAGCCGACCGTCTCGATGAAGAACCGCTTCGTCACTGCGTTCCCTTGAATCAGTTCACTTCGCCGAAGAGCTCGGCCTCCCTGCACCTCCGGGCCTCGTCGCGTTTTCGTTTCTGCTCGGCCTCGACCTGCTCGCGGAACTGCTGGAGCACGGCGTCGCGGCGGCGGCGCATGAGCCGCACCAGGGTCATCACGGCCACGTAGCCCGCGACCGCCAGCAGCGCCAGATCCCAGCCATCCATGACTCGCCTCCAGGGCATCGGCATTGGGGCCGCGACGACCTCTCCATCGCGGCGTCGCAACCCTCCATCCTACTCGTGGGGGCAGCCCTACGACGAGGTCCGTTCCGCGGCCGATTGCCGCCGGGGGGCGGCCCGATTATCATGCGCGGCAGCCGCGGGCGACGCCGTCCCGCTGCCGGGGCCCGATTTCCACTTGGCCGAGAGGAGTCTTCTCATGGCGCGTTGTTGGATGGTGGCCGCTCTCATCGTCGCCGGCTTCGCGGCATTCGCCGCCGCGGCCGAGGAGAAACACGTCCTCGTCCTGGCTCAAGCCCGCGACCATCCGCCGGAAACCCACGAGTACCGGGCCGGCGCCCGGATCATCGCCGAGCTCCTCGAAGGCCTCCCCGGTATCCGCGTCACCGTAGCCGATGCCGACGAGCCTTTCCCCGAGGGGCCGGCGCTGCTCGATACGGCCGACGCCGTGGTCCTCTTCCTGGGGGAAGGGGCGCGCTGGATGCAGCTCGATGCCGAGAGGCTGGCCGCCATCGAGCGGCTCGCCGAGCGGGGCGGCGGCATCGTGGGGCTCCATTGGGGAATCGGCGCCCGCGACGGCCGGTACGTCGAGCGCCACCTGGAACTGATGGGGGGCTGCCATGGCGGCGACGACCGGCAATATATCCTCTGCGAGACGACCGTCCGTGTCGCCCAGCCGCGGCACCCGGTGACGTACGGCATCGACAAGGTCTTTCGCCTCGACGACGAGTATTACTACCGCCTGAAATTCGCCCGCGAGGGACGCGTCGTCCCCCTCCTGGAAGCCGACATCGAGGACCGCTGGGAGACAGTCGCCTGGGCATTCGAGCGTCCCGACGGCGGGCGGGCCTTCGGCTTCGCCGGCCTGCACTACCACCGCAACTGGCAGCGCGAGGAGTGCCGCCGCCTGGTCCTCCAGGGAATCGCCTGGACACTGGGGATCGATATCCCCGCCGAAGGATTCATCGCCGACGTTGCCGAGGAGACGCTCACGTACATCCCTGCGGAGCCCGACGACCGCCAATAGCTCCCCACGGCGAGCTCAGGGGGCGGTCGCAATGGCGCTCGGCAACCTGCCGCCGGAGGGCCAGGAAGCGGAGCCGCTCGCCCGCGGGGCCGGCACGGGGCGCCTCGATGTGGTGGAAGTGGAGCACGGCGGCCCGGGTCGCGGGCCTCGTCGATCACGCCGCCAACCACCTCGAAGAACACCGGGTCGATGATGTAGAAGTTTGTTTATAGAATTATAGAATAGTATGGGTGGGCCTGGGAACGGCCGCGGTGGGGACCGACGCGGCCGGGACGCTCGCCAAAGAATTCCAGGAGGGCTCTGCACCGCTACCGGGGAGGAAAGGGACGCACGGCGCCGGACGGCGTCACGACCCTTTCGCACTGCCGGGGGGCTGACTGCGAATGACCGACTCCTTCGACCCATACCGCAAGTGGCTGGGAATCCGTCCCCAGGATCAGCCGCCGCACCACTACCGGTTGTTGGGACTGGAGGTCTTTGAGGCCGACGAGGAGACCATCGCCAACGCGGCCGATCAGCGGATGGCCTACCTCAAGGGGTTCCAGTCCGGCAGACACCTGGCGCTCGCGCAAAAGCTTCTCAACGAGGTGGCGGCTGCCCGCGTCTGCCTGCTCAACCCCGAGAAGAAGGCCCGCTACGACGCGCGCCTCCGCGAAAAGCTGGAGCCGTTCTCGCCTCCACCGCTGGTCGAGGAGACCTGGTTGCCGGTAGATCCTTCCCCGCCGTTACACGTCGCGCGGAGCCAGAGGGGAGGCCGCCGCGGGCCATGGGGAGTTGTCTTCTCGGCGGCTGCACTCGTCTTCCTGGCAACCTTCGTGGGCGCGGTATGGTATCTCACCCGCGAGAAGGAGGCCATCTCGGTCGCCGGGAACGGTCCCCCACTTGCCGGCGAGGTTCCGGTAGAACGGGGAGAGGCGTCCCAGGATGTGATCGCCGTACCGATCGATTCCCAGGACCGCGATCCTCACCGGAGCAGACCGGAGTCCGCGCCGCCTGGAGATTCCGAAGAGGAAGCGCCAACGCCGCG
>SKOZ01000042.1 GCA_007119795.1 Planctomycetales bacterium
ATGCCGGGATCCGCCGCGCCTTGGGACAGCAGTCCTTCCGCGGCCAGTGGTGCACCCCCTACGAGCTCCGCCGGCGGCGGGCGGGGTACGTGTGGGATGCCCGCTTCGGCTGGCTGCCCGAAGCGCATCTGCCCCGTTACGAGAGAGGGGAGCGCCTCGTCGGCAACCGCTGGGTCCCGGCCGACGAGGAAGCCCGCCTCCGCCGCGACATCCGGCGGGGCTGGGTCGTCGAGACGGAACACTTCTCGATCCGCACCAACCACAGTCTCGAAGCCGGGGCGGCCCTGGCCGCCGACCTCGAGGCCTTCTATCGCGTCTGGCAGCAGTTGTTCATCGGCTTCCGCACCTCGCCGGCCGAGATCATGGCGAGGCTCGACGGCCGCGCCCGTGCCCGCACCGCCGAGCCTCCCCGCCACCAGGTCGTCCTCTTCCGCGACCACGACGATTACGTCGCCGCACTGAGGCCGACGTTCGGTAACGTGGAGCAGTCGGTGGGCATGTACTGGGACACGGCGCGGCGAGCCTACTTTTTCGTCGGGGAGGAAGAGCAGCGGCGGACGACCTTCCACGAGGCGACCCACCAGTTGTTTGCCGAGGCGCGCCCCGCAGTCAGGGGGGTCGGCCAGGGGGGCAATTTCTGGATCGTCGAGGGAATCGCCTTGTACATGGAGTCCTTCCGCGAGGAGAACGGCTTCTGGGTCCTCGGCGGCTTCGACGATCTCCGCATGCGAGCCGCCCGCTACCGCCTGCTCGAGGACGACTTCTACGTCCCCTTGGCCGAGTTGGTCACCTACACCGCCGCCGACGTCCAGGGAGACCCACGCATCGCCACGCTCTACAGCCAGTTCGCCGGTTTGACCCACTTCCTCATCCACGGCGACGGCGGCCGCTATCGCGAGGCCCTCGTCGAGTACCTCTCGGCCGTCTACGGCGGGCGGGACACATCAGAGACCCTCGCGCAACTGACGGGCACTCCTTACGACGAGCTCGACCGCCAGTACCGCGAGTACATGGCGCGCGGCACCGCGACCGCAGCGACCGAGTAGGCGGCAACTCCCGCGCGGAAGCCCCTCAGGCAGGAAGCGTTTGCGTTCCTCCTCGTTTTCCGGCGGCTCTTTCTCCTGTCCTTGCACCTCCTCCCCCGTCTTTTTTTCAGCGAAGGTTGTGCGCTGCGGACGGGGAGTTCAGAATGGCAAGGTGTTGCGCGGGGGCGCATCCCAAGCCTCCACCAGCCCGAGCAAAGCAACCGACCCCCAGGAGACCGTCCATGCACCATTGGCTCCCTCGGCCGGCGGCGGCCGTATGCCTCGCGGCATGCCTGCTGATTGCGATCTGCCCACCCATGCGCGCCGCGGCCGACGACTGGGTCCGCGCCTCCTCGGTGCATCCCGGTCCCTATTCGGCGCATTATGCCCTGGACGGCGACCGCAGCACGCGGTGGGCGAGCCGGAGCTTCTCCGGCGGGTCGGAGTGGCTCGCCGTCGACTTCGGCCACGTCGTGCCGATCGAGGAGGTGGTCATCCACTGGGAGCACGCCTTTGCCCGCCGCTACCGTCTGGAGGTCTCCGAGGACGGCACGCACTGGGAGACGATTTCCGAGCAGGAAGAGGGCCAGGGGGGGACGGAGCGGATCGGCGGGCTGACCGGTCGCGGCCGCTACCTGCGGGTCTACTGCCTGGAGCCCTCCGGACACGGCCTCGTCTCCATCTGGGAGATCGAATTCCCGAGCGGAGCGGCCGGGGAGGCCTTGGCCGCCGTCCACCGCCGGGCCGAGGAAGCTCGCCGCCAGGCCGAGCGCGCGGCGCGTGAGGAGTTCGCCGCAGAGCTCGCCGAGCACGGCGTCCGCTGGATCGTCTTCGCCGTGCGCCAGCCGGGCAAGGACAGCCACTGGTACGCCAATTTCGGCTACTTCGCCGACAGCGTCGACCGCCTCACCTACGGCGACGGCGGCCGGCTCGACGTCCTCGACCTGGTCAGCGGCGAAATCACCACCCTGCTCGACGATCCCGAAGGAGGCGTCCGCGACCCCGTAGTCCACTACGACGCCGAGAAGATCCTCTTCTCCTACCGCCCCGGCGGCACCCGCTATTACCATCTCTACGAGATCGGCGTCGACGGCTCGAACCTCACGCAACTGACCGACGGTCCCTACGACGACATCGAGCCCTGCTACCTGCCCGACGGCTCGATCATGTTCATCTCCAGCCGCTGCCGGCGCTGGGTCCAGTGCTGGCTGACGCACGTGGGCGTCCTCTATCGCTGCGATGCCGACGGCTCGAACATCCGCATGATCTCGGCCAACGTCGAGCACGACAACACACCCTGGCCCCTGCCCGACGGCCGCGTCCTCTTCCAGCGCTGGGAATACGTGGACCGCTCCCAGGTCGACTACCACCACCTCTGGACGACCAATCCCGACGGCACGGGGCAGATGGTCTTCTTCGGCAACATGCACCCGGGGATCGTGATGATCGACGCCAAGCCGGTCCCCGACTCGCGGAAGGTGGTGGCCAGCTTCTCCCCGGGCCACGGCCTCCGCGAGCACGACGGGCGGATCGCCCTGGTCGATTCCCGCGGCGGGCCCGACGACCTCGAGCGCGTCCGCTACCTGACGGATACCAACGACTACCGGGATCCCTGGGCCTTCTCCGAGGACCTCTTCCTCGCTGCCCGCGGCGACCGGCTGGTGCTCTTCGACGGCCGGGGGCGCGAGGCCGCAGTCTACCGGCTTCCGACCGCCGACGTTGCCCGCGGCCTCGAGTGCCACGAGCCGCGCCCGCTCATCCCCCGCGACCGCGAGCACGTCGTCCCCGAACGCGTCGACCTCTCCCAAGAGACGGGCACGTTGTTCCTCACCGACATCTACCAGGGCCGTAATATGGAGGGCGTGGAACGCGGAGAGATCAAGAAGCTCCTCGTCCTCGAGTCGCTCCCCAAGCCGATCAATTACACCGGGGGCATGGACCCGCTCACCTACGGCGGCTCCTTCACGCTGGAGCGGGTCGTGGGCGAGGTGCCCGTCGAGCCGGACGGGTCGGCGCACTTCGAACTCCCGGCCTTGCGGGCCCTGTTCTTCGTGGCCATGGACGAGAACGACATGGCCGTGAAGCGGATGCACAGCTTCCTCACGGTGCAGCCGGGGGAGACGGCCAGTTGCGTGGGCTGCCACGAACAGCGCACGGAGACGATCCTCACCGAAGACTTCCCGCTGGCGCTGGCGCGGCCCCCCGTCCCCGTCCAGCCGATCGCCGATTTCCCCGACGTCTTCGACTTCCCCCGCGATATCCAGCCGATCCTCGACCGCCACTGCGTCGATTGCCACGGGTACCAGGCGAGCGAGCGGGGCGGCCCCTACGCGGGTGGCGTCCTCCTCAGCGGCGATCTGGGACCGATGTTCTCCCACGCCTACTTCACGATGACGGTCCGCCGCCTCTTCTCCGACAACCGCAACGAGGCGGTCAGCAACCTGCCGCCACGGTCGGTGGGCTCTTCGGCCAGCCCCATCTTCTCCTATGGCGACGGCAGCCACCACGGCGTCCTCTTCAGTGAGAGGGAGCGGCGGATGCTGCAGCTCTGGATCGAAGTGGGAGCGCCCTACCCCGGCACCTACGGCGCCCTGGGGACCGGATCGATCGGCGGCTACTTCGAAAACACCAAGGTGAACACCGATTTCGACTGGCCCACCACCCGGGCCGCCGCCGAGGTCATGGAGCGCCGCTGCGCCGAGTGCCACCAGGGGAACGACGTGCTCCCCATGGCGCTTTCCGACGAGCGGGGCATCTCCTTCTGGCGCTTCGACACCGAGGACCCGCGGCTGAAGCTCAGCCGGCACATCGTCTTCAACCTCACGCATCCCGAGCATTCGCTGCTGGTGCTGGCACCGCTGGCCCAGGAGGCGGGGGGGCTGGGGCTCTGCCGCAACGCCGACGGCAACGCGATGACGGTCTTCGCCGACACGTTGGACAGCGATTACCGGGCCCTGGTGGCCATGGCCCGGGCCGGCCGGGAGAACCTCGAGCGGATCGGGCGGTTCCACATGCCCGGCTTCCAGCCGCGGCCGGAGTACCTCCGCGAGATGCGCCGCTTCGGCATCCTCCCGGCCGACTTTCCCGATGACGAACCCGCCGACCCCTACGTGCTCGATCGCCGCTACTGGGAGTCGTTCTGGGTCCGTCCCGGCCAGCAGCAGCCGTAGGTGACCGTTCATGGGGGGACTGTCCCCTTCGGCCGGCGCGGCAAACGGCAAGGCCCCCACAAGGACCACCTGAAAGTCGTTCAGGCATAGAATATCAAGAGGGCGGGTGCATCCGGCCCGCCGACGGCCACGTTATGCACGGGGCTGGTCCCCCGGACCACCATTCGGGGAAAACGTCTTCACGACACTCCACGATGGAGGGAACAACGATGTTCGCGCCATGGATTCCGCCCGGCCGGGGCTGGGCCTGTTCCGTCGCAGCAGCGCTGGCGGTCGCCGTGCTGGTGGCGGTTGACTGCAATGCCCGGAACCTTACCGACGAACGGGATGGGTCGCCGGACGGCGACGGGACGATGCACATGATGGAACTGGCCACGGTGGGGGTGGATATGGCCACCCGCTCGCCGATCGTGCTACTCCGCGAGCCCGAGACCGGTCAGATGATGCCCGTCTGGGTGGGGCCGGCCGAAGCCCAGGCGATCGTGCTGGCCATGCAGGAGGTCGAGACGCCCCGTCCCATGACGCACGATCTGTTTGTCAACGTGCTCGGCGAACTGGAAGTGGAGTTGGTCGAGGTGCGGATCGACGACCTCCGCGAGGGGACCTACTTCGGTAAGCTGGTGCTCCGTGTGGGCGACGCCGAGGAGACACGGATCATCGACTCCCGCCCCTCGGACGCCATGGCCCTGGCCGCCCGCACCGGCTCGCCGATCCAGGTGGCCGATCACGTGCTGGCGGCCACCCCGGACATCGATTTCATGCCCCTTCAAGAGGGGGAGCAAGTCGTCTCAGCGCTGGGGATTACCGTCATCGATCCCACGGCGGAGCGGCGCCGCCAATATCAACTCCCCGATGAGCCCGGCGTCCTCGTCTTGCAGGCGATGGGCGAGGCCGATCGCCGCGGCCTGCGGCGCGGCGACCTGATCGTAGGCGTCGACGACGAGACGCCCCAATCGCCGATGGGCTTCCTCGAAGCCGTCCAAGCGGCTCCACCGGACGCGATGCTCCGCATCCGCTACCTCCGCGGCGAGACGGAGCACGAGATCGAGCTGCCCGTCGACGCCCCGCACCGCCCCACCCCGCCCGACCTGGAAGTGGTCTGACGGGGGGAGGCCTCGTCAGGCCTCTGCCTCACTCCCGTATCGGCAGGTTCTCGGTGGCGGGGATCTCTCCGCGGAGGAGCCGGGCCCCCTGGCCGGTGAGCCAGAGGTAGTGGTCGGTGGGAAGCCCTTCGTACGTGAGGAATGTGGTGGCGCCGACGGGAGGGTCGTTGGTGCATTTGAAGATCGCCGTCCCCTCGTCGATCTCATCGAACATGGCTACGTAGATCATCGAGGCCCCGGCGTCCACGGCGGCGCGGAACTGGCTCCAGAGAAAGCGCCCCTCGCGGCGGGGAATCTGGTCCAACGGCGATCCGGGGTAGAGATTGCTCCAACTGAAGCCGGGAAACACCACCGGCATAAAATCCATGTCCCGCTCCCGGCACCAGGCGAGGTCGGGGCGCCATGTCGTCTCCGCGTGGCGCCGAGCCTCTGCGGGCGACCGGTAGCGGCCCACCGACCAGGGCGAGAGGACGTCGGCCTTGGCGAGCACCTCGTGCAGTGCCGCGTCGTCGACGCTGTCCCGCTCCAGCGTCCGCCACCACGAAGGGATGCCGAGCATCACGGTGGCACCTTCCCCGCCGGCGTGGCTGCGAAGCTGATCGATCAGTTCGCTGCACTCCTCCAACGTGTAGTCGCGGCCATCGCTGAAGCCCACTCCCCAGACGGCCACGACGGGGCGGCCGTGGTGGTGCAGGTACGTCGGGTCCTCGGTGACCCGTTCTTCCTCGACGAGCCGCCGCCAGTCCTCGGCCACGAAGCGGACCTCGCCGGCCCGGAGCCCGGAGAGGTCGTACATCACGGCCCAGACGCGGCCGTGTTCCCGGGCGGCCCGGCGGCAGTTGTCGAGCACCCGCTCCCAGTCGGCGGCATCGTGGACCCGGCCGGGGCGGTGCCGCACGGCGAACCGCTGCACGAAGGCGCCGTCGATGCCGTACTCCTTCATCCACTGGAAGTGCCGCGAGACGGTCTTGGGATTCTGCGAGCTGAAGACGTAGGCCACCGAACCGTCGGCGTGGCGGAAGGGGGTGGGGTAGCGCTCGTCCTCGTCCAGGTCGGCGACGCACGGCCACAGGTCGATCGAGCACTGGCCCGGCTCGAAGCGACCCCCTCGGGCGTAGTGGACCCAGGGCCTGCTGGCCCCGTCGCCCGCAGCAGTAAACCACCCCTGGTAGCCGCACATCACCTTGCCGGTGAGCGTGGAGGGGTCCGGTCCCTCGTGTGCCGCAAGGGGCATGCCGCCTGCCGCAAAGAAGAGCATTCCCGTTGCCAGCAGCCACGTGGAGAAACGCATGATCATTCCTCGTGGTTATCGAGACGGATCGGGGGTGCCGACGGCGCGTTGCGGCGGCTGATCGGCCTTCAATCGGCCCCGGTGGGATAGAGGCGGCGGGTGGGGGTGACCACAGTGATAAAGGGGACCTCCTCGGCGAGATGGCAGAACATGCACTGGGCGCGGAGGGCCTCGAACTGCTCGAGGAACTGTTCGCGGTCCTCGGCAGCGACGGCTTCTTCCATGGGGGCCAAGCCCATGCGGAAGAACTCCTCCGCCGAGGCGGCGCGCGCCGGTCGCCGTTCGATGCCGTTCTCCACCGCCAGGCGAAGCTTCTCGATCTGGTAATCGGCGTAGGGCCAATTCTCGTCATGACCGGCCCAGTGGAGCTCGGTGAAGCGGTAGCCGGTCTCGACCATGGCCGCGTCGAAGCCCCGCAGGTGGCGGGCCACGGTATCGAACTTATCCTGCGCGTCGCCCGTCAGCCACCCGTCCTGGCCGGCCGGCCGGTCGGCCGTGGGGGGCCGGCAGCCGCCCAGCAGCGACAAAGAGACCAGCGAGGCAAAGGCGATCACCGAAAACACGTTCCAACGGATCGGCATGGCATAGCTCCTGGATCGGGGCAGCTACGGTTCGAGGCGGACCTCGACGCTGGCGCGGTGGGCGGAGAGGCCCTCGCAGTCGGCCAGCACGCGGACGTCGCCGGCGAGGTTGGCCAGCCCCTCGCGGGTGAAGTGCAGGACGCTCGACGAGCGGAGGAAGTCGTTGGCCGAAAGCCCGCTGGCGAAGCGGGCCGTGCCGCTGGTGGGGAGCACGTGCGAGGGGCCGGCGGCATAGTCGCCCACGGCGACGGGCGTGTAGTTGCCCAGGAAGATCGCCCCGGCGTTGCGGCACCGCTCCACGAGCTGCTCGGCGTTCGCCGTGGCGATGTGCAGGTGTTCCGGGGCGATCTCGTTGGTCAGGCGGCAGGCCTCTTCGGCGTCGCCGACGAGGATCACGGCGCCGAAGTCCTCGAGGCTCCGCCGCGCCATCTCGCCCCGCTCGACCACGGCGAGTTGGCGGTCCAGCTCCTCAACGGCCGCATCGAGCACCTTCTCGTCCCAGCCGATCAGCACGCTGGCACCCGGAGAGTGCTCTGCCTGGGCGATGAGGTCGAGGGCCGTGAACCTCGCCCGCGTCGAACTGTCGACGATCACCACCACCTCGCTGGGCCCGGCGATCGAGTCGATGTCCACCTCGCCGTAGACCTGCTTCTTCGCCAGGGCCACGAAGAGATTCCCCGGGCCGACGATCTTGTCCACCCGCGGCAGCCCCGCCACGCCGTAGGCCAGCGCCGCCACGGCATGGGCGCCGCCCAGGCGATAGACCTCGCCGATGCCCAGTTCGTGGCAGGTGGCCAAGAGGTCGCGGTTGTAGGCGCCGAAGGGCGTCGGCGGGGCGACGACGGCCAGCTCCGCGACGCCTGCCACCTGGGCGGGGACGGCGGTCATGAGCACCGTTGAGGGGTAGGCCGCAGCACCGCCCGGCACGCAGATGCCCGCGCGCCGCAGAGGCCGGTAGCGGTGGATGAGGTAGCCGTCGGGGCGGTCGAGCCGCACGTCGCGGTGGAGGAGCCGCTCCTGGAAGGTGCGGATGTGCCCGGCCACGCGGCGGATCGATTCGATCAGGGCGCGGTCGGCCGCGGCGTGGGCCGCCTCGAGCTCGGCGGCGGGGACGCGGATTTCATCGGCGGAGAGTTGGGCGCCGTCGATCCGCGCCGAGTAGTCGAGCACCGCCTCGAGGCCCCGTTCGGCGACGTCCCGGCAGATCCGCTCGACGACCTGGCGCGGGGAGAGCGCCTCGCCGAAGACGTCGATCGTCCGCTGACGGTCCCGGGGGCTGACCACCTCGCCCCGCGGGCTCAGCCGCTCGCGGAGGGCGGCGATGGCCGCGGCCACGTCGTCGCGGCGGGCGTCGATGCGTCGGATATCAATGGGTGCGTGCGACATGCGGCCCAGACTCCCCTCCAGCGGGTCACGGGTGGCGAAACCCCCATTGTCCGGTGCCCACCTCCCGAAGGGAAGGCCCGGCTTCCAACTGCCGCTTCGAATCCGCTGGCCGGATTTGCCGGCGAGTCGGCGTTCACCGGCCTCTCCGGATCGGCCGCGCAGCGCCGACTGCCGGGATGGCCCCGCGGTGTCGACGCTGGCGCCGTGCGGAATGTCTGCTACAAGCACAGCTTCGCCCGCGACAGCTTCTCGTCCTGGTACCGCATCTCGATCGATGCCGACGCCGCGGTGACGTGGATGGAGCACGTCCACGGGGAGCAAGAGCGCCATTCCCGATCGCTCCGCCACGATGGCCACGAGCTGATCGAAGGCATCCATCGCGCCCTGGCCGGACCGCCCCCGCTACATCAGCAGACCGGCGATACGCCCGATTGGTGGAAGCCGCCTGGCATCGAGTTCCGCGCTACGGAAGTGATGCTCTGGTACGAGGGGTATTGGTCCGGCGTCGGGCGGGCGACTTATTCCGCGTTCGATGCCTCGACCGGCACCTTGTGGGTCTATTCCTACGCGGCCCAGCACGATCGGCTCTGGGCGCCGGGCATGTTGCCCGCGGGGGAGCCCTTGGCCCTCGCTGACCGAGGAGCCCCTTTCAGCCCCCACTGGCGGCCCTTGACCGCGCTGCCGGCGCTGCTGCAAAGGCAGTCGCAAGTGACACTCCTTCGGCAGCACCAGACGGCAAGAACGGCAACCATGCACGTGCTCGAGGCAATCCGCAACCGACGCAGTGTCCGCGAAAGCGGCGCAAAACTGCTTGACAAGCGTCCGCCGCAGAGCCTAAGATGCCAATGCGTCCATGGAGACGTTCGTCGGTTCCTCACCGTGTGCTGGCGACTTCTCGGGGCCTCGCTCTCAGCTCACGGCCCCGGCGTTTCGTGACCATCGCGAAACACACGGGGGAGGACGCATTTGTGTGCTTCAGGTTGAATCAATCGGAAGTTGCCATCCTCTGCTCTGGGAAAGGGGTCTTGCCATGGCGTTCATGCGCTGGTTCCGACTTGGTAGTTTATTGGGCCTGTTGGTGGCGTCCCTTTCTTATGCGGGAGAGCCGACGGGGAGTTTGGCCCGCTTCGGCCAGTCACGAAGCTGGTCCGACCAGTCGGGCCGCTTCGAGGTCGTCGGGTCGATGAAGTTCGCCGACGAGCAACAGGTGGAGATAGAAAAGGAGGAGGACGGACTGGTGGTCACCGTCCCCTTGGACCGGCTCAGCCGCCAGGACCAGGCGTTCGTGCTGGAGTTCCTCTTCCTGGCGGAGGCCGAGCAGACTGCCGACAACCCGTTCGCCGGAGGCATGCTCCGGGGGACCCGAGACGCTGCGCCGGCTGCTTCCCCGCAGGTTCCGGCCGCCCCAGCCGGCGGCGCGCTCCGCAAGCTGAACGCACTCACCCGGCAAGCGCGTCGCTTGGCCATTGCCCCCGATAGGGCCTTCTGGTCCGCTCCGTCCCCAATTCCCTTCCCGGAGGTCGCGGTGGAGGACGCAATCATCACTGCCGACCTGGCGAAGCCCTTTTTCGCCTCGATGCGGGTCGCAGCGGCCGGACGCTCGGGCACGGTCGTGCTGAACGCCTACCAGCAGGGGCGAGGAGGCCGCGATGAGAATTACAGCCGCTTCGCCACCCTCGACGCCAATAGCCAACAAGCTTCGCCCGTCTACGATTTCGACGAGCCCTGGAAGCTCATGGCCATTGCGCCCAATGCGTCGATGATCGCCGCGGTGCGCGTGGAAGGCTTTGACAAGGGAAACGATGTGGCGATCTTCCGCATTGCCGGCGGACAACTGATCCCCCAGTTCCAATTCACCGCGGGAGGCGGCTCGTGGGACGAATTGCACTGGGTCGCCTTCCTGCCCGGCAACCGCCTGGCCACCATCAGCCAGAAGCACGACCTCACGTTTTGGGACCTGAAGGAAGAAGGAGGCATTCGGGCCCTGCTCCGCGGCAACACCGGTGGTTCTCTGACGGCGGCCACCACGCCCGCCGGCGAACTGATGGCCTTTCCCCACGGCACGGCCATCGCAGTGCTGGAGACGAAAGCCGGGAAGCTGGTCGGCTGTATCATGCGCGACGCCAAGGCCGAGCAGCTCGCCTTTGCGTCCAGCGGCAAGTACCTGGCCGCTTTCCATCCCTTCACCGTGACGCTCTATAGCCTCGAAGACGGCTCGGAGGCCCGGGTATTCGCCGTGCCCGAGAGCGCTCCGGAAACCCCGTTGCTCTGGTGCGGTGGGCACTTGATGGTAGGAGACGTGCTGTACGACGTCGAGCGCGGAGTACCCATGTGGAGCTACGAGGGACGGGCTGCCGCCCGGACCAGTTTCTCCAGTTCACTGCTTTCCGCCTTTGGCGAGGATTCCCATAGCACGTTGACGATCTGTCGTGTACCGCACCAGGAGGCGATTCGTGCTGCGGCCAAGATCGACCCCCGCACGATCTACGCGATTACCCGCGGTGATCGCATCGCCGTGGATTACAACATGGCGGCGGTCCCTCCCCCTGTGCAGCAGCAGATCCGGCAGGCCATCGAGACGAAGATCCGGCAGCTCGGCTGGGAAATCGCCCCTCAGGCATCCCACAGGATGCTCGTGGCATTGACGCAGGGCAGCCCGGAAGAGGTCGACTACTACACGCGTACGGGGGTGCCCATTTTTGCCCCTCCCGGTTTTGGCCCGCCGCCTTCCGGACCGGCCGAGAAGGTCCAATTCCGCCCCTGGACCCACACGCTGACCATCACCTCGCAAGGACAGACCGTATTTCTCAACGAATACGTCCGCTCGGCACCGCAGACGCTTCAGTTGCGTGAGGGCGAGTCCACCCATGCCGCCGTGGCGCGGTTCGTACAACCAGTCCCCGAACACTTTACGAACCTGCCGGTCCCCCCCTCCGTTCTCAAGCCGGAATATCAGGGGGGACTGGGCAGGTCGACCATCACCGCCGCGGGCATCCGGTAGCTCCCTTGGTTCGGCCGGCGGACGCGCCGCATAATGATGGGGCGCGGCGCCGGATGATGTGCGGTGACCAGGGACCCTCACTGGGTGCGGCCGGGCTTGAGCGTCCGCAGGGTTCCCTTCACGCCGAATCAGAAATCAGAATGGTCGAGAACTTTCCCGAGAGACCGGGTAGACTTTCCATGGACGGCTTCGAGCACCGCCGGATCGAGTGCATGGTACAAACTGAGTAGACACGGATTGCTCGCCGCTCGCAAGCTACCCCCTATGGATCGCGCAGCGGAACCATCGCCTCACGCCGCCTCTGTCACGCCCCGCCGCCATTCCCCTCTTGTCCGCGCCCGGCGGCTTGTCCTACAATACCCCCTTTCCGTCGGGGAGGGGCCGCCTTGCCCTTCCCGGCGTCGTTGTCACTCATTCTTGACCCAGGCCACCGACCATGCGCTGGACCCAAACGCTCATTCCCACGATGAAGGAGTCGCCCGAGGGGGCGGAAATCCCCAGCCACGTCCTCATGCTCCGCGCGGGGCTCATCGGACAGGTAATGGCCGGCGCCTACACCTACCTTCCCCTCGGCCTGCGGGCCCTCCGCAAGGCGGAAGGCATCGTCCGTGAAGAGATGGACGCCGCAGGCGCCGTCGAGATCCTCATGCCGGCGCTGACCCCCCTTTCGCTCTGGGAGCAGACCGGCCGCGTCGAGGCCTTCGGCGAGGTCCTCATCCGCTTTGCCGTCCGCCGGCAGAACCGCAAGGTCCACATGGCCCTGGGACCGACGCACGAGGAGGTCGTCACCGACCTGGTAGCCAGCCACATCTCCAGCTACCGCCAGCTCCCGATCACGCTCTACCAGATCCAGACGAAGTTCCGCAACGAGGAGCGGCCCCGCTTCGGCGTCCTGCGGACCAGCGAGTTCCTCATGAAGGACGCCTACAGCTTCGACGCCTCGGTCGAGGCCCTGGGGCGCAACTACGAGACGATGTACGCGGCGTACTGCCGCATCTTCACCCGCTGCGGGCTGGAGTACCTTGCCGTCGAGGCCGAGAGCGGTCCGATCGGCGGCGACGCCAGCCACGAGTTCATGGTCTGCGCGGAGAACGGGGAGGACGCCGTCGCGCACTGCCGCGATTGCGGCTACGCGGCGAACCTGGAACGCGCCGAGATCGGCCCTCGCGACGGTACGGCCCCGGCACTGCCCCCCGAACCCCTCCGGCAGGTCGAGACCCCCGCCACGACCACCATCGAGCAGGTCAGCCGCCTGCTGGGCGTGGCCCCGGAGCAGATGATCAAGACGCTCATCTACCTGGCCGACGGCAAGCCGATCGCCGTTCTCATCCGCGGCGACCACGACGCCAACGAGAACAAGATCCGCCGCGCGGCCGCGGCCTCCACGCTCGAGCTGGCCGCGCCCGACGTCATCGAGCGCGTTACGGGGGCCGCCGTAGGCTTTGCCGGGCCCGTGGGCCTCAAGGAGGCGGTCCCCCTCTATGCCGACCAGGACGTCACCGCGCTTCACAACGCCGTCGCCGGGGCCAACGAAACCGATGCCCACGTCATCGGCGTCCATCCGCAGCGCGACTTCCCCTCGGCCGCGGTGGCCGACCTCCGCAACGCCGTCCGGGGCGATTCCTGCCCGCGGTGCAGCAGCAAGCTGGCCCTCCGCCACGCCATCGAAGTGGGCCACGTCTTCAAGCTGGGCACGAAATATTCCGAGGCCCTCGCCGCGCGCTTCCTCGACGACCACGAGACCCAGCACCCGATCATCATGGGCTGCTACGGCATCGGCATCAACCGCATCCTCGCCGCCTTGATCGAGACGAACCACGACGGTGCGGGCATCGTCTGGCCCGTAAGCCTGGCCCCCTACGAGGTCCTGATCACGCCGCTGAACGTCGCCGACGAGGCCACCATGAAGGTCGCCGCTGCGCTCTACGAGGCCCTCTCCGCCGCCGGGATCGACGTCCTCTTCGACGACCGCGACGTCCGCGCCGGCGTGAAGTTCAAGGACGCCGATCTGATCGGCATCCCCCTCCGTGCCGTCGTCGGACCCCGGGGCCTCAAGGAGGGGCAGATCGAGATCAAATGGCGCTGGGAAGACAAGCCCGCCATGCTTCCCCTCGAGGGCGCCGCGGAGGAGATCGCCGCTGCCATCGACAAAGAGCGCTGCGCCGGCGACCGCTTCGCCGCCTGGCAGGCCGGCACGGCAGCCGGCGGGTAGACGCGCCTCGTGCCGCACCGGCAGGCCAGCTCCCTTGGCTCCAGCTCGGGGATGCGCCGCCACGAAGCGCTCCTTCGCCACGGCGCCCGGCACACGCCCCCCGCCCCGAATGTTTCCGCCCGGGCCGACGAGGCGTCGCACGCGGCCCGCGGGAGTGCCGTCCGGCTCAGCCGAGGTCCTCTGCCGGTGGAGGGACGATGGAATTCCCCGGCCGCTCGGACGGGAAAGCGTATGCCATACTTGCAGGAGGCGCGGGGGATGCTCCAGGAGACCGCTGTTGGGAGGACGCCATGTCGACCGATCTCGAATACCAGCCGGCAGCGCAGCCGCCCGATGTGGAAGCGGCCATCCCGGTGACGGCCGTCGCCGAGGCGGCCGAGCGGGTCGTCGTCTTCGGGCTCTCCCTGGTGCGCTGGAACCATGTCCAGACCCTCGATGCGATCGAGGCCCTCATTGCCCGCAGCGAGCCGGCGTTCTTCATCACCGCCAACCTGCACTACGCGAGGCTATCCTCGCGCGACCTCCGCCTGGCCGCCGTGAACCGGCAGGCCGCCTTCCTCGTGGCCGACGGCATGCCACTGGTCTGGTATTCCCGCCGGCTCGGCCGGCCTCTGCCCGAGCGGATCGCCGGAGCGGACCTGATCCACTCCATATCCGACCGCGCCGCGCGGCGCGGTTACCGCCTCTTCCTGCTCGGCGGTGCTCCGGGGGTGGCCGAGGAGGCGGCGGAGCGGCTGACAGAGCGCCATCCGGGGCTGAGGATCGCCGGCATCGAGGCGCCCATGATGGAGGAGCTCTCACCCCTCGAGCACGAAAGCCTGCTGGCCCGCATCCGGCAGTCGGCGGCCGACGTCCTCCTGGTAGCCTTCGGGCAGCCCAAGGGAGAGCTCTGGCTGGCGGAACACGGCGCCAGGCTGGGCGTGCCGGTCGGCGTGCAGGTGGGGGCCTCGTTCGACTTCGTTGCCGGGCGGATCCGGCGGGCGCCGCGGTGGATGCAGGTGATCGGGGCCGAGTGGGTCTTCCGGGCGCTCCGCGAACCGAAACGTCTCCTGCCGCGGTACCTCGATGACTTGGCGTTCCTGCTGCGCGTTGCCGGAGGCGACGTGGCAGCCAGGGCCGGCCGGCACCACCCGGCGGCCGACGAAGGGCTCGACTGACTCCCCTTCGATGCGCGGCACAGGCCTTTTTGCCGCCCGGCGCGCGAGGGGGTCATCCCAAGCCACGAGCCCTTCTGCACCAGATGTCCGCTTCCGTGGTGGGCTCGATCTGCCGCGGCAGCGCACCTCTCCGTGGTTGACACCGGCCGCCCGCAGGGGTCGAATTGACGGACCCCCGCCGACGGCGTAGCTTTGTGGAAGCCGAAGCCCGTGGACAATTCACGTGTTGCGACTCGGAACCGGCCGCGGCACGCCGAGCCGGGCTGGCGGCGAATCGCCGAGCCTGCGGTAGACGGAGGGCACAGGAGTCTTGGGGGCTCACGCAAGGAGAGCAGCGGATGAACGTCCTGGTTGCCGGCGGCGCCGGCTATATCGGCTCGCACGCCGTGAAGAGTCTTCTGGCTGCCGGGCACCGCCCGGTGGTCGTCGACACTCTTCACCGCGGGCACCGCGCCGCCGTGGATCCCGAGGCGCCCTTCTACGAAATCGCCCTCGCCGATACCGCCCGCCTCACCGACGTCCTCCACGGCCATGCCGTCGACTCCGTGATGCATTTCGCCGCCCTGACCTACGTCGGCGAGTCGGTCGAGGAGCCCCTGACCTATTACCACAACAACACGGCCGGATCGATCAGCCTCCTCCGGGCGATGGAGGCCGCCGGCGTCGACCACCTCGTCTTCAGCTCGACCTGCGCCACCTACGGGGAGCCCGAGCAGGTTCCCATCGTGGAGACGACCCCCCAGAAACCCATCACTCCCTACGGCTGGTCGAAGTGGTGCGTGGAGCGGATCCTCCGCGATTATGCCGCGGCGCGCGAAGAGTTCGCCTTCGTCGGCCTGCGGTACTTCAACGTCGCCGGCTGTGCGGCCGACGGCTCCCTGGGCGAAGACCACGATCCGGAGACCCACCTGATCCCCGTCGTCCTGCAGACGGCTCTGGGACGCCGCGACAAGGTGACGGTCTTCGGCACCGATTACCCCACGCCCGACGGCACCTGCATTCGCGACTACATCCACGTCGAAGACCTGTGCGCCGCGCACGTCCTCGCCATGGAGCGGCTCGGCGAGGGGGAGGCGTGGTTCTTCAATCTGGGCATCGGCCGCGGCTATTCGGTCCGCGAGGTCATCGAGGCGGCCCGCCGCGTCACCGGCCGGGAGATCCCCGTCGAGTACGGCCCGCGCCGCCCCGGCGACCCCGCCGTCCTCTTCGCCGACGCCACCAAGATCCGGCGCCACCTCGGCTTCGTGCCCCAGCACACCGAGATCGAGGACATCGTCGCCTCGGCCTGGCGCTGGTTCGAAGATCACCCCTTCGGCTACAACGACTGATCCCCCAAGGTTTTCCGCACGAGACTCAACATGGAAGTCGAACTGATCCTCGACGCCCAGGCCACACTCGGCGAGGGGCCCGTCTGGCACGCCCGCCGCCAACAGCTCTACTGGGTCGACATCGACGCCGGGCTCGTCCACGTCTACGACCCGGCCGAGGGCACCGATACCGCCATCGACGTCGGCCAGATGGTCGGGTGCATGGCCCCGCGGCGCGCCGGCGGGCTGGTCCTGGCCCTGCACCACGGCTTTGCCCTACTGAACCTCAAGAATGGCGCCCTCACCCCCCTGGCTGACCCCGAGGCCCACCTCCCCGACAACCGCTTCAACGACGGCAAGTGCGATCCGGCGGGGCGTTTCTGGGCGGGAACCTTGAGCCTCTCGCGTACACCGCAAGCCGCCGCCCTCTACTGCCTGGAGACCGATCTGACCGTCCGCCGCGTGCTCGAGGGCGTCACCACGTCGAACGGCATCGCCTTCAGCCTGGACGGGACGCGGATGTACTACATCGACACCCCCACGCTCCGCGTGGACGCCTTCGACTACGACCTGGCCGCCGGCACGATCGGCAACCGCCGCACCGTGATCCAATTCCCCGAAGGGGTCGGCCGCCCGGACGGCATGACCATCGATGAGGAGGGGTTTCTGTGGATCGCCCACTGGGACGGCGGACGGGTCACCCACTGGGATCCCCACCAGGGCACTCTTCTCGACACCATCGAACTGCCCGTCGCGCGCGTCACCTCGTGCACTTTCGGGGGACGGAATCTCGACGAGCTCTACATCACCACGGCACGCGTGGGCCGCACCCCCGATCAGCTTGCCGGCGAACCCCATGCCGGCGGCCTCTTCCTCGCCCGCCCCGGCGTCAGCGGCGTCGAGGCGTATGAATTCGGCGGCTGAAGGGGATGACCTCGGTGTCGCGGCTGCTGGCTGGTGACCAGTCGCGGATGATTGCGCGTGCCCGACGCGCGTCGCTCGTTACTCGCTCAGGGATCCACGACGCTGATCACTTCACATTCCGGCAGCAGGGCGCGGAGACGGTCGGCGGCATCCTCGCTCATATCCGTGCGGGTGACGTGGAGCTCCTCGAGGTTCGTGAGCTCTGCCAGCGTCTCGACGGCGGCGTCGGTAATGGCCGTCCGCCCCAGGTGCAGGAACTCCAGATTTTCCAGCGCGGCCAACCGTTCGACCCCCGCGTCGGTCAGGGCGGTGTTGTCCAGGTTGAGCCAGGTCAACTGGGGCATCTCGGCCAGGTGTTCGACTCCGGCGTCGGTGAATTCCGTGGTCCAGAGGTTCAGTCGCGCCAGCGAGCTCGATGCCTTCAATTCCGCCAGGCCGGGATCGCCCACGGCCGTCTCGCTGAGGTCCACCTCTTCCAGCGCGGGGAGGGCGGCCAGGTGCGCCATGCCGGCGTCGGTGACCTGCGTGCCGCGCAGCCTCATTCGGCGCAGATGCGACAGGCCCGCGAGCCGCGCCAATCCGGCATCGGACACGAACGTCCGCGTGAGGAACAACGCCTCGAGTTGCGGCAGCGTGGCCAGGTGGTCCAGGGCAGCATCGGTGACGATCGTATCGTCCAAGGCCACAGCCCGCAGCGAGGTTTGCCCGGCCAGCAGCGCCACTCCGTCGTCGGTCACCGGCGTACCGGAGAGGCGGACGTCGCGAACCGCGGCGAGGTCCGCCAGGGGGGCCAGGTCGGCCTCGTCGAACGTCTGGCTCCGCAGGTCGACGAGGATGACCCGCCCCTCCCCATCGCGGCGGATCGTGGCCCCCAGCGCCTCCAGGGCGGCGGCGGCCGCCTCCTCGTCGTCCGCTTCCGGCGCGGCCGGCGGCGCATCCTCCGCAACGGCCGACACGTCTTCATCCGCCGCCGGTTCCACCGGCGGCGCCGCCGGCTCGCGGCATCCGAAGGCCAAGAGGGCCAGCCCCGCCCATACCATCGAAAAACCTGTTGCTCTCATGGTCTCGTCTGCCTGGGAGTGAAAGTGCTTGCTATTGCCGATCGACGGGCGAGTGTATATCAGCCCCTGCACGCGGGCAAGCGCCGCGCGCGGCGGATCGGCGAGCGGTCCTTCCATCGCCGGATACCGCTGCGGGGCCCGCGAGCCGTGCGTGTTGCCCGTGGAGCCGGCCTGTCGACTTCTAGCCGTTTCGGAGCGGCAGTGCTAGACTTGTATTATGGACCCCTCTGCGGGCTGGAAGCAAGGCACACTGCCCCCCCGGAAAGCGATGTTCCGCCTCTCCCAATGTCCCCAATGCGACGATGCCGTGACGATTCCCGACGGACTGCCTGCGGTGGGACGCGTCCGCTGCCCGCATTGTGACGAGGAGTTCGCCATCGCGGAAATCCTCGCCCGGGCCGCACCGGCCCCGCCCGCGGTGATCCTCGTCGCCGGGCACGACTTCGACGCCGACGCGGGCGCAGTCCACCTCGAGACCGCCGCCACCCTCGACGACCGCCGCTTCTCCGCCGACGCCGTCGTCGACTCGCCCGGAGATCTCGATGCCCCCCCTCAGGAAGCGGCTCCCGCCGACGGCGACCGCTCCGAATCCGACGTCCCCTCCTCCACCTGGCAGCCTCCCGCCGCCGAGACGGTCGATGAGGCTCCGGAGATCCTCGTCGATTCCCCGCTCCCCGCCGACGCCGCGTCCCCTCAGGATCGGTCCGCGGAAATCGACGTCGACCCCTCGGATGCCGCCGCTGCGGTCCCCTGGTCCGAACGCGCCCGCCGCAACCGCCGCGGCAAGGGCCCCCTTCGGTTCGTTCTCGAAGTCGTCCTGGGGGGGGTCGCCGGGCTGCTCATCGGCTACTATGTCCTCTCCTGGGGATTCGGCTCCCGGCTCGACCTCCCCCGCCTTCCCCTTCCCTTGCTGCCCCACACCGTCGAAAGCGACACGTTCGGCCGATGACCACGATTCCCCGGTCGCGCACCGAGGACGTAGCGGCCAACGGCGGCAGGGGAGTGCGTCCGGCAAGCATCGATCGGTCAAGCAACGGCCGTTGTCGGCCGCTATCGACACCGATCAGAGGGACTGGCGACAGCCACCCCCTCTAGGGTGTTGCCGAATGATGGAGCTTGCCGCAGTCCGGGTATGAAGGCACAATCCATAAGGTGAGCTGGAGTTGAACATTGCTTTCACGGAGAGTCGTCGGCATGGCGCGAAGACCTGTTCATCGGCACGAGATCAGCCGTGGCCAGATCGTCGATTAGCCGGCGGGCGTCGGAACCCCCGATGAGGTGGCCGCCCGGGCAACCTTCACCGGCAGCTCACTTCACAACACGTACCCCCCGCCGGCCGGGCCACCGGCACTCCGTGCCGACAAGAGCAAGTGCGACTGGTATGCTAACCGGAACTGGCCCATGCTGCAGGGCGCCTTGCGGAAGGCAATCCGCGCGGGTTGTGTTGGTGAATTCCGCGGTGCGTTCCCGTATCGTGTCTGGGTTTGGATCAACGACGTGCTGCACGAAGCGCGGTTGACCGATCAGGTGACAGGGGCGTACCATGGGTTCCCGGTCAACGATCCCAGCTCTTTTCCCGATCGGCTATTGGAGGCTGCGCCTCATGTCGAGATCCCTCTTGCTTGAGTGCGATCCGGTCGATCACCCCGCTGCTCTGGATGCAGTCGAGCGGGCGAGTTGGTGCGCGATGCGCGTTTGGGCGGGTGGGCAATGCGTCTCGACGTCGCGGGACCGTTCATCCCAGGCCGAGCGCAAGACGCTCTACGTCCCGGCCTTTCCCGTTGCCGAATGGTTGGCGCGAAACTGGTGGGCGCTGCTGAACGAGGTTTGCTCCTGGGATACCGTTCCTGTGTCTCCCGGCAAAGAGGCGCAGAAGCGGTGGAAAAGCCGCCATTGCCTCCGTTCGGCGGATTCCAGCCTTATGCTGCCGGCACTGTATCTCTTCCACGACGGAAAGTGCCTTCGTGCCGAATGGCGGAGCGACGCTCCTGGCTCGTTGCCGCACATGCCCGGTGAGTTCACCGCAGAAGGCACCCAACAACTCGACCGGAACACCACGGAGGACGCCCTGGCAGATTTCGTCAACGGAGTTCTAGACCGCGTCGCGGGAACCGACGACGAAGCGGTCCGCCAGCTCCGGGCGCTTTGGCGCGCGATTCAAGGGGCGGATACCGAGGAGAAGCGCTTCTGCACCCTCGCCGGTCGCATGGGGCTCGATCCGTATGACCCGAGCGAGGTAAGCGACGAATTGGCGCGGTTCTTCGAGGAGTCGATCAGCGACGTCGAGGCCCCGCTGGTGCGCGACTTGACCGAAGTGGCGAGGCCGGAGTCGATTGCGTCCCAATGGTCGTGGCTGACGAAGGCCAATAGCGACTTGGGATTGCGCGCCAACCCGGTCGATCTGCCCTTCGACCTCCCCTCCCTGGAACTGCCGCCTCCGCAGTTCGGATACCGCCTTGCTCGCCAGGTTCGATCGGCCGCTGACACAGCGCCAGCGGCGCCCCTACACTCCGTGACGGAAACGGCGAAGTCCGTCTTGCGAGGTGGGTTTCGCACTGAAGATTACAACCATATCCCCGGCCAGGGGATTCGAGCCATCGTCGGCGGCTCCGAATCCGGAGACATTGTCGTTGCCGGACCGCGCCCCTCCCGTGTCGACAGCCAGCGGTTCCTCGAAGCGAGAAGCCTCTATCACGCCCTGGCGGCAACC
>SKOZ01000077.1 GCA_007119795.1 Planctomycetales bacterium
ACCGCCGTGGTGAGGAGGGGGATCGCCGTGACTGCGGTGAGGTTCTCCAAGGAGTACACCTGCATGGTAGGCGCCGTCTCCTCGTCTTCCGGTTCGCCCAGCGTGTCGATCAGCTCGCGGATCCGCTCGTGGTCGGCAGGGCGGGCGACCACGATCACGTGCCGCGGGTCGGCCCCCGCGGTGATGCGGGCCACGGGCGCCGCCTGCTGGAGGATGGGGATCGTCGCCGTGGCGGTGCCCGAGGGGAGCGTGTAACGCTTGGTCTCCGGCCCCCCCTCCGCTTCGCCGTCCATTTGCGCCGAGAGCTGCTCGATCGCCCGCCGGATGCGGCCGTGGTCGGCGGGGCGGGCGTAGACGACCAGGCGCTGCGGATCGGTGACCGCCGGGGTGTACTGCGCGTTGGGAACCGCCTCGCGGAGCATGGGGATCGCCTGCCAGGTGGTGACGTTTTCCAGGGTATAGACCTCGACCTCGCGGGCCTGCCCCTCCGACTCGGCGATGAACTGCTCGGCCAGCTCGGCGATCCGCTCGTGCTCGTCGGGGCGGGCCAGGACCAGGGCATGTTGCGGATCACTTCCCTGGGTGATCCGCGCATTGGGAACCGCCTGGGTGATCAACTCGGTGACACTGGTCATCGGGGTCGTACCGATGTCGTAGGCCACCACCGTGGATCGGCTCTCTGGCGGGCCAGTATCGGCGATCTGGTCGATGATCCCCTGCACCGTCTCGTGGTCCCGGGGCCGGGCCCAGACGATCAGCTCCCGCGGATCCGTGCCCACGGTGAGCTGGGCCCGCGGCACCGCCTGGCGGAGCATGTTCACGGCGCTCATCAGGTGGGCGCCGCGGAGCGTGTAGGTGACGGCCTCGTAATCCGCGCGGTTGCCGGCCTCCCCCTGGAGTTCGTTGATCGCCTCGGCGATCGCCTCGTGGTCCTCGGGCGTGGCGAAGGCCAGGATCGTCGAGGTCTCCGCGTCGGCGACGATGCGCGCCTCCGGGGCGACGCTGCGGAGGGCGAAAGAGAGTGTCGTCGGGTTGCCGGTCTCGATGGGATAGACGACCATCTTGGGGCGGAACCTCTCGTCCGGCGTCTGCAGGGCCTCGATGGCCGTGGCCAGACGGTCCAGGTCGCTCGTGCGGCCCCAGGCCATGAGGTTCGTTCCCTGTCTGTCAGCTCCCAGGGTCACCTCGGGCATCATCTCCTGGAGGATGGTCACGGCGATCCGGGCGTCGATCTCGCGCAGCGGGAAGACCCGCGCCTGCTCGAGGGCGTCGCCCACCGTCCCCGAGTCCATTTCCTCCAGGGTCTCGAGGATCTCGCCGCGCTCCGCGGGGGGGGCGTAGATCATCAGCCGCCGCAGGCGGGGGTCGAGCACGAACTCGATGTCCGGGAAGAGCCGTTCCACCACCTCCAGGAGGCTCTCCGGATCGGCCTCACGGATCTGGTAGACGCTGAGCCGGTAGCGGGTCTCCGTCTCCGCCTCGGCCTCCAGCCCCTCGAGCATCGAAGCCAGCATGGCGTGCTGGCTCTGCCGCGCCCACACGGCCAGTTCGCCCGGGGCGCCGTCGGTGATCAACTCGATCCCCGGCATGTCCTCGCGGAGGCTGGGAAGCAGGGCCTCGAACCGCCTCCGCTGCACCGAGGTGACCGGATAGATCACCAGCTCGCGATCCGTCCCGGTGGCCGTCTCCGCGATCTCGTCCAGATTATCCCGGATGATCTCGTGCTCGGCCGGTGTGGCCACCACCATCAGGCGCATGGTGGTCTGGTCGAGCGTAATCTGGGCTTGGGGGGCCAGTTCGGTGAGCCCCTGCACCAGCGTTGGCGGCGGGGTCCGCTCCAGCGTATAGAACTTGAGCAGGGGGTCGTCCGGCCCGCGCCTGTCCGGCTGGAGCTCGGCGAGCGCGGCGCGGATGCCTGCCAGGTCTTCGGGGGCGGCTACGGCCACCAGCGTCCCCGTCTGCGGATCGACGCTCACTTGCGCCGCGGGGAAGAGGCGTTCCAGGAGCTCGGTCGCCATAGTGGGATCGACGCGGCCCAGGGTGAATGTCTGCATCTGCCGGGAAACACCGGCCGTCCCCTCCTCGCTGAACCGCTCGATGGCTCCGCGGAGCTTCTCGTGGTCGCTGGGGACGGCCCAGACCGTGA
The DNA here is from genome assembly GCA_007119795.1 of Planctomycetales bacterium. The sequence continues at coordinate 2,147 of SKOZ01000077.1, forward strand.
GGCGTCCAAGACGAGCGTCGAGGCGGATGGTGGCCTCCGGCGCGATCGCCTCGAGCGTCTCGAGGATCTGCTCGGCCTCGGTGGGCTGGGGGGTGGGCATCGTCCAGCGTCCGAAGCGGTCGCGGCTGGGCGTTACCGGACGGGGTGTATCGTCCACCGGGCCGATGGTGTAGATTTCCAGCCGCGGCTGCCGGTCGGCGGGGGCATCGGTGTGAATCTGCTCGATGGCCGACTCGATCGTCTCGTGGTCGCGCGGCGCAGCCACCGCCATCAGCCGCCGCCCCTGGGTGTCGAGGCTGAGCTGGGCCCGCGGCACCAGTTCCTGGAGGCTATCCAGCAGCACGGGGGGCGGCTCCTGTTCCAGCGAATAGGTGCGCAGCTCGCGCGTCTGCGGGCCGGCCCCCTCGGGTTCGAGCTGGAAGAGCGTCTCGCGGATGCCCTCCAAGTCGTTGGGCAACGCGACCGCCATCAGCGTTCCCGCCTGAACGTCGACGCTCAGATGAGCTGCGGGATACAGGCGCTCCAGGAGTTCCATCACGGTGTCGGGATCGGCGCGGTGCAGGGAGAATACCTCCACCTGCCGCGTACCGCCGACCGGTCCCGCCTCGGTGAGCTTCTCGATGGCCCGGCTGAGCCTCTCGTGCTCCTTCGGCAGCGCCCAGACGGTCAGACGGCCGCTCTGGGCGTCGAGGTTGATCTCGGCATCGGGGGCGATCGCCTCCAGCGTTTCCACGAGTTGCTCCGCCGGGCTGGGGTTTGCCGGGAGGGTCGTCCAACCGCCCCATGGGGAGCGGACGCGCCGCGCCGGACCCGGCGTATCGTCCAGCGGATCGATGGTGTAAACCTCCAGGGTCGGCTGCCGCTCCTCGGGTGGGTCGGCATGCATGTCGTCCACCGCGGCCTGGATCATCTCGTGCTGCCGCGGCGTGGCCACGGCGAGCAGCCGGCGGCTCGCCGGGTCCATGGTGATCTGAGCCCGGGGCATCATCTCCCGAAGCCCCAAGAGGAGGGTGTAGGTCGGAGTGATCTCCAGGTTGTAGGCGCGCAGCTCGGGTGCCCCCGGGCTCCCCGCCTCCGGCGAGAGCCGTTCGAGGGTGTCCTCGATCCTGGCGTGTTCGTCAGCCGTGGCCAGAACCGCCAGCCGGCCGGTCTGCTCGTCGGTGGTCAGGCGGGCGTGGGGCACCAGCGTCTCGAGCAGTTCACCGGCGAGGGCGGCATCGCCCTGGGGGAGGTAGTAGATGGCGATCGAGCGATCGCCGCCCACCTCGGCATCGTGCCCCATTTTTTCCACCGTGGCGCGGATCGCCTCGTGGTCGGCCGGTGTGCCCCAGGCCACCAGGCGGCCGGTGCGGGCGTCGAGAGTTAGCCGGGCCTCCTCGGAGACTACTTCGTAGAGTGTATTCACGAGCCCTTCGGCCGGGCTGAACTGTTCCTGCCACTGCGTGCGGCCCCAGGTGTCGGTGATCCGCCGGGGCGACCGCGGGCGGTCGTCGAGCGGTCCGACGTGGTAGACCTCGATCCGCGGCCGCCGCCCGGGCGGAGCCTCCTCCTGCATCTGGTCGATGACCTCGGTGATCGTCTCGTGATCCCGCTCGCGGGCATAGGCGACGATCCGCTCGGCGACCGGGTCGTGGGTGAGGCGGGCATCGGGCACCAGCTCGGCGAGCATTTCCATGGCCACCTGGGGGTCGGCCTCCGTCACGGAATAGGTCTGGAACGTCTCCCGCCAGCGGCCCGGCTCGCCGGCGTCGAGCTGGGCCAGCGAGGCGCGGATGTCTTCGTGGTCGGCGCTGCGCGCCCAGATCATCACCTGCCCGGCACGGCGGTCGAAGGCCACGCGCGCGTCAGGATAGAGCTCTTCGATCATCTCCACGAGGCTTTCCGGTTCGGCGGCGCCGACCGGATACGCCAGGAGGCGATGACGCTGTGCGGGAGGCACCTCGCGGCGGAGCTGCTCGAGGATGTCGGCGATCAACTCGTGCTGGGCGGGACGGGCCCAGATGGCCACCTCGTCGGCGTCGTCCTCGGAGACGACGCGGATGCCGGGGAGCTCGTCGGCGGCGCCTTCGAGGACGGCTTCGAAGCGGACCCGCTCCTGGGGCGATACCGGGTACACGACCAGCCGGCTGCGCTCTTCGGCCGGAAGCGCCGTCTCGATGCGTTCCAGGGTGCGCGCCAGAGTCTCATGGTCGGCCGGCGAAGCGACGACGAGGAGGCGCTCCCGCTGTTCGTCGAGGGAGATATCGGCCTCGGGCGCGAGGGTGCGAAGGACGTCGAGCAGGTTGGGCGGAGGAGACTGCCGGAGGGTGTAGAAGCGGAGTTCGGGCTCGTCGGGCCGCGGGGTGGTCGACTGGAGCTGGTCGAGCAGGGCGCGGATGGTGCGGTGGTCTTCCGGGCTGGCCACGGCGACGAGGTTGCCGGCTTGGCGGTCGATCCTCAGGTCGGCCTCGGGGATCAGGTCGCCGAGAATCGCCATGGTGGTGTCGGGGTCGGCCTCGGTGAGCGGGTAGACCTCCAGTTGGGGAGTGACGCCGGGCTCCCCCTCGTGGCCCAACTCGCCGAGCGCCGCCGCGATGCGCGCGTGCTCGGCGGGGCTGGCGTAGGCAAGGATGGTCTGCGTCTGGGGATCCGGAGTGAACGTCGCCCGCGGGGCGACTTCCCGGAGGGTCGGGACAACCTGGTCCAGGTCGGCGCCGCGAACCCGGTAAAGCTCGAAACGCGGCTGCCGTTCGGCGGGGCGGTCCCCCTCCAGTTCGGCAAGTGCCCGGCCGATGGCCTCGTGTTCGTCGGCTTCGGCCCAGACGAGCAGGCGACCGGTGCGCGGTTCGTGCGTGATCTGTGCGTTGGGGAAGCGGTCGGAAAGCGTGGCGACTGCGGCGCTCGGGTCGGGAACATCGAGGGGGTAGCCGACCAGTTGCTGCGCCGCGGCGGGACCGGCTTCGCGCACCGCCTCGAGCGCCGCTTCCACGGCCTCGTGCTCGGCCGGCGTGGCCACGACGAGAAGGCGATGGTGATCGGCGTCCAGACTGACCTCCGCGCGGGGCGCCACGTCGGAGAGGACTGCGACGAGATCCTCGGGAGCATCGCGTTCGACGGAATAGACCCGCAGGCCGCGCGTACGCGGCCCGGCCTCGCCGGCCTCGGCCAGCGTGGCGACGATCCGCTCGTGATCCGCGTCCGACGCCACCACGAGGAGGCGATCGTTCTCGGCGTCCGGTTCGATGCGGGCCCGAGGGGCCAACCCGCGGAGGGCCTCGAGGAGGCTGCTCGAAAGGGGTTCGCGGAGGGGATGGAAACGCAGCTCCATCGCCCCCGGGCCCGTGTGCGTGGCGAGCTGCTCAAGGGTGGTGGCGATGGCGCGCTGCTCGGCCGCCGTGGCGAAGGCCACCAGGCTGTCCGTCTCGGCGCTGGCCGTGATCCGGGCTCCAGGGAGGACGTCGCTGAGCACCTCGAGTACATCTGCGGGGCTGGTGCCCTGGAGCGGATAAACGACCAACTGGCGGGTGCCGTCCACCTCGCTGCCCACGAGCCTCTCGACCGCATCGCGAAGGAGTTCGTGTTCGTCGTCCAGCGCCCAGGCGACCACCCGGCCGCCGGCGGCATCGAGGGTGAGCTGGGCGTTGGGCGCCACGTTCCGCAGCGTGGCGAGCAGGGGATGCTCGAGCTCCGCGCCGGGCCGCTGCGGCGGCATCGGATCGATCGGCCCCACCTCGTAGACCTCGAGCCGCGGCTCCCGCTCGACTGCCTCCTTGGCCCGGATCCGCTCGAGAACTCGCTGCACGACCGCATGTTGCGACGGCGTCGCGTAAACCGTCAGCTGGTCGTGCTCCGGATCCATAATCAGACGTACGCCGGAGAGCAGAGTCTCGAGCACCTCCTGGGCGGCGTCGGCGTCGACCGCGCCGATCTCGTAGACGGCCAGTTCCGGAACCTCCGGCTCGCGCGGGGGGCGCGGCTCGGGCTCGGGATCGGGCGGGGGGGGCTCGCGGATCTGTTGGACCGTGCGAGCCACATGACGGAGCAACCCTGCCGCATCCGTGACTTCCACCTGCTGCGTTGCCGGCAGGGCGACGAAGCGGCCGTGGGGATTGAGCAGGGAACGGACTTCGGCCTCCACGATCTTCGGGTCGCGGCGGCCGATGGGAATCCGCACCGTAACCAAGTCGAAATCGCGATAATCGGCGAGATCGTCAACCGTGGCGCGGGGGATCATCCCCGCTACGGCCCCCGGAAGGTCCTCGGCGAGATCGACGACCGTCAACATCCGATCCCGGCGGATCAGGGCGAAGCCCTGCATCAGCAGGGCCTGGTTGATGATCTCGATGGCTTCGTCGGGAGTGAACTCCCGGGTATCCGTGTAGTTGAAGGTCCCCGGCGGCGGCCTTTGCACCACCAGGGAAAGATCGGCCTGATCGGCAAGCCATTCGAGGACGTCGATCCAACGCTGGAAACGGAAGGCGAACCGCAGACGCGGTTCGGGCTCCGGTTCGGGGTCCGGCTCCGGCTCCGGCTCCGGCTCCGGTTCGGATTCCGCTTCGGATTCCGGTTCGACTTCGGCGTCGCCTTCCGGTGGCGTCTCCGCCGCATCGGCCGCCGGAGTCTCCGCCCCCGATCCAGACTCCGCGGCCTCCTCGTTTGCTTCCTCTTGAGCTTGCGCAAGCGCAGCGGTCGGGCTGGCTGCCGAGACGGCGAAGAACGTCCCAGCGACCACCAGGATCGGCAGCGCGCGCAGCAGCGATCGCAGTCGAAGGGCGTTGAGGGGCATCATCACTGCTCCAGGTGGGGGTTGGCGAAGCAAAGGTGGGATTAATTCCAACTTACCTGGCCACCCTCTTCCCGTAAAGCCGCGACTACGGAAATCTCGGCCTGTGCGGGACTAACGCGCCGGCTCCCTCGCGCAAATCCTTGGCGATCACCGCACCGTCCAGGGAACGAAAACCAGCAGAAAGAGAAGGAGTTGACCCGCCCGAATAGACCGCTACGGGCCACCCGAGCCACCTCTTGGGGGTGTTGTGCTTGTGGTTCGATGGAAGGGGGCTTCGGATTGCGCGTTCCACGACGGCTATTACGTTTGCCGCACTGAAGTGGCCCTGGGAGAGGATATCGAGATGGCGTCCGGGAGACGAACTCGGTGCGCGAGCCTGCCGCACCGACCGGCGGCACGGCGCGATACGACGGGACGAGGCGAGGGCAAGAAATGAGAAAGGCCCGCCCGGGTGGGTCGCCCGGGCGGGCCGACGCGTCGCATCGTTTGGACTCTCGACAATCAGTTGCGGACCGCGGCGCGGCTCGTCTGGTAGACGTTGTGGCCGTAGGGCATCAACGCCGAGTTGTCGGGCTTCGGCGCCGGCTCGATGCCGTTGGGCTCGCCGTTGGCGGGCGCCGCGGTGGGCTCGCCGTTCCCGTTGACGTGCCAGCCGTTGCAGCCCACCACGCTGTCCGTGCAGGAGATCACGCGCACTTTGGGCCGCGGGGTCAAGAGACCGGCGAGGAAGTCGAGCACGGGGCGGCGGCAGGGTTGCGGGCAGGCCACCTCGCAGCCGGGATCGTATGCGACGGGCTCGGGGCAGCAGACAGGCTTCCGCTGCAGCAGGCCCAGGAGCGGCCTATGACAGGCGACCTTCGCGAAGCCGGGCTCACAGCTCGGCACCGCTTCACACGCGGCGACCGGCGTGCAGGGCTCCGGCGTGCAGACCGCCACCGGCGTGCAGGGCTCCGGCGTGCAGACCGCTGCCGGGGTGCAGGGGTCGGCGCAGACGGCCGTCGGGCAACGGTGGCAGGCGAACAGGCCCCTCAGACCGGCAAACAGGTCGAGGGGCTTGCGGGCGCAGGGGTCGCAGACCCACCCGCAATCCTCGACCGGAGTGCAGGGATCCGGGCAGTGGGCGATCACTTCGCCGCACGGAGTGCAGCCCTTGTTGTCTTCCAGCCTCAGCAGGTTGCCCAGGAGCTCGAAACCGAACCCTTGGCTGCTCAAGGCAACGCTCAGCACGAGCGCTCCAACAATCATTCTTCCTTTCATCGAGCAACGTCTCCTTTCCATGGAACTGGGGGAAGCTCGCGTTCCGCCTTGGCGACCGACGGGGTTCGTCGTGCGGATTGGGCACGTCGCGCGACTTCGTCGCGTGCAACGCGTCTCTTCCGCAGCGGCGGGCGTCCCTCCGCCGCGGGTTCGGCGGTCGGGGAAAGTGGGTCAACAGCCCCATTCGTTCCAGCGACGAATCACGCCAGGCAGGTCGATCCATTCCGCGACCCACAATCGTTTCCCTGCCCGGCGCCTCGGTGACGCGCCATTCCGAGCACGTGTCAAGCGATTGGGGTCAGTTGTTCGTATCGGCTGCCCGCCGAACGCGCTTGAGCACGCAGAAGTATTTTTCCACCAAAGGGTTACGTGTAGTGTTGCCGTTGACATTGCGGCAGGCGTAAGCGAGGCAAGATGCGGCGGGAATGCGGCCCGCTCGGCTTCGCCGTGGAGCGCTTCCCGCTAGGCCTGTCGACCGAAGGATGCCAAGGGACGACGATTCCCCCAGGACCGGTCGGCAACCCCTGGCAGGCCGCGGGGGAGCACCGGTGGCAGGGTGCAGCCCCGTCGGGTAGGCTGGGAGATGGTCGCAGACGACGACGCCCCTGAGGTTCGCCGCAGGGAGGCCGGAGAGACCGACGATGGCCGGAGGAGGAACGCCAGTGATGGAGAATCGAAAGCCTCGCCCTCGTGTCGTCGACCTGGCGGCACTGCCCGCCTCGGACTGCCCGTGCGGCAAGGCGCAGCGGGCCTTTGCCGACGTGTCGGATTATCCCGCCACGCTGCACCGCACCGAGATCACCGCTGAGGCGAAGCCGCACTATCACCAACGATTGACCGAGCTCTATTACGTCTTGACCTGCGAGACGGGGGCAGCGTTGGAGTTGGACGGGGAGCGGGTCGCCGTGCGCCCCGGCACGGCGGTGCTGATCCCGCCGGGCGTCGTCCACCGCGCCGTCGGCTGCATGACCATCCTCAACTTCGTGATTCCCAAGTTCGACCCGGACGACGAGATTCTCGCCGGTGAGGCATGACCTCGCCGGCAGGATTTCCGCCGCAATCCCCGCCCGCCACCCGGCCGCCGGGGACGAAGACCTGCCATGACCGCTCTCAGCTCCCTGCTCGCTATCGTTGCCGCCGCCGTGGCTCTGGGCACCCGCGCGCCGGCCGACGATTCCCCTCAGCTCGGCCGCACGCCGGCGCGGAACAACGTGGCTTCCGGACAGTCGCTGCCCTCCGAGTGGCACGTCGGGGGGCTCGATCGCCGTAGCGGCGAGTGGCTGCCCGAGGGGGCGGAGAACATCCGCTGGGTCGCTCGGCTCGGCTCGCAGACCTATTCCTCGCCGGTGGTTGCCGGTGAGGGCGTCTACGTCGGTACGAACAACGCGGCCGGCCACCTGCCGGAGTATCCCAGCGGCGTCGATCTGGGCGTGGTTCTCGCCTTCGACCGGGGCGACGGCCGCTTCCTCTGGCAGCACTCGGTGCCGAAACACCCCGAGGGAAGCGCCGTCGACTGGCCGGAGGTGGGACTCTGCGCGACGCCCCTCGTCGAGGGCGACCGCCTCTGGGTGGTGACCAATCGCGGCGAGGTGGTATGCCTCGACCTGAACCGCCGCGACCCGAAAGACTCCCGCGCGCCGGCGGTCCATTGGCGTTTCGACCTCATCGAAACCCTGGGCGTGCGGCCGCGGAACATGAGCGCCTCGTCGGTGACGGCCGCGGGCGATCTGCTGCTGGTGAACGCGGGAAACAGCGCCGACGCGGAGGAAAACACCGTTCCCGCGCCCGACGCGCCGAGCTTCATCGCCCTGGACAAACAGAGTGGGGAACTGCTCTGGGCCGACGCCTCGCCGGGCGCCAAGCTGCTCCACGGGCAATGGTCTTCACCGGCGTTCGCCGTGATCGAGGGGGTGCCGCAAGCGATCTTCGCCGGGGCCGACGGCTGGGTGTACAGCTTCCGCGCCGAACGTACAGCCACCGGGCGGCCGGAGCTGCTCTGGAAGTTCGACGCCAATCCCAAGACGTCCGAATGGCGCGGTGGAGGCCGCGGCGACCGCAACAGCCTCGTCGCCGCGCCCACCGTGGCCGGCTCGCGGGTCTTCGTGGCCCCGGGCCAGGACCCGGAACACGGCGAGGGGCCGGCGATGGTCTGGTGCATCGACGCCACCCGGCGCGGCGACGTGAGTGCCGAGCTGGCCGTCCACCGCGCCGGCAATATCCTTCCCCGGCGACGGCTGCAAGCCGTCGACGTGGAGGCCGGGGAACTTGCCATCCCCAATCCCAACTCGGCTGTGGCGTGGGTCTACCGGGGCAATCCCGCGGTGCCTGAGGAGCAGTGGGGCTTCGAGGAGACGATGCATCGCAGTCTGGCGGGCGTTGCCGTGGCCGAGGGGTTGGTGATCGCCGCCGATTTTTCCGGGCTCGTCCACTGCCTGGACGCCGGGACCGGAGAGCCCTATTGGACCTACGACATGTTCTGCCACGTATGGGGATCGCCGCTGGTGGCCGACGGCAGGGTCTACGTCGGCGGCGAGGACGGGATGGTGGCGGTCTTCGCGCTCTCCGAGCAATTCGAGCTCCTCGCCGAAAACGACATGGGCAGCGCCCTCTACTCGACACCTGCTGCCGCCGCAAACACCCTCTTCATCGCCACGAGCACCCACCTGTTCGCCATCGGTGCGCCGGAGCGGTGAGCGACGCGGCCTCGCCAAGACGCGGCTCCCCGCCGCGGCGCGGCGAATCCTCGCCGCTCCCGGCCCTGTTGCCGCACTTTGTTCGTACGGGATTCGTAGCAGGGTGCCCATTGAAGCCTCCTCTTCCAGTGGAGCAGGGGCCCCCCAGTGTCAATTCGACTCCACCCTTGAACGAATTCGGCCGATTGCTATAGTTCGACGGAGTGGTTCGGCACCGCGCAGGTTGCGGCGGCTTGCATGAATTTGCCGAATGCGCGGAAGAGGTAAAGTCCCTTGGGAGGATGTCGATGCGAGTCTGGCCGGGAAATCCCTACCCTTTGGGGGCAACATGGGACGGCGGAGGGGTCAACTTCGCCCTCTTCTCGGAAAACGCCACCCGTGTCGAACTCTGCCTGTTCGACTCGCCCGAGGCCACCGAGGAGACCCACCGCATCAAGCTCCCCGAATACACCGACCTGGTCTGGCACGTCTACCTCCCGGACGTCCACCCCGGCCAGCTCTACGGATTCCGCGTGCACGGGCCCTACGACCCCGAGCAGGGACACCGCTTCAACCCGAACAAGGTTCTCCTCGACCCCTACGCCAAGGCGATCGGGCGCGACCTCGTCTGGGACGATGCCATGTTCGGCTACGAAATCGGCGCCCCGGAAGAGGACCTCTCCTTCGACGAGCGGGACAACGCGGCAAACGCCCCCTTGGCGGTGGTGATCGACCCCGCCTTCACCTGGGGCGACGATCGCCACCCGCGTACGGCGCCCCATAAGACGGTAATCTACGAGTTGCACGTCAAGGGCTTCACGAAGCTCCATCCCGACGTGCCGGAGCACCTCCGCGGGACCTACAGCGGGCTGGCCTGCGAGGCGGCCGTTGCCCATCTGAAGCGGTTGGGGATCACCGCCGTCGAGCTCATGCCGGTCCACCACCGCGTCGACGACCGGCACCTGGTGGAGCGGGAGCTGTCGAACTACTGGGGTTACAACACGCTGGGTTTCTTCGCGCCCGACACCCGCTACGCTTCGAGCGGCACGGGACTGGAGTCGGTCCGCGAGTTCAAGCGGATGGTGCATTCCCTGCACGCGGCGGGGATCGAGGTGATCCTCGACGTGGTCTACAACCACACCGCCGAGGGCAACCACCTGGGGCCGACGCTCTCGCTACGAGGGATCGACAATGCCGCCTACTACCGACTGCTTCCCGAGCAACCCCGCTACTACATGGACTACACCGGCTGCGGCAACACGCTCAACATGCAGCAGCCGCGGGCCCTTCAACTGATCATGGACAGCCTCCGCTATTGGGTCAAGGAGATGCACGTGGACGGCTTCCGCTTCGACCTGGCAAGCGCCCTGGCTCGGGAGCTGCACGAGGTCGACAAGCTGGGGGCCTTCTTCGACATCATCCACCAGGATCCCGTCCTCTCCCAGGTGAAGCTCATCGCCGAGCCCTGGGACCTGGGCGAGGGGGGCTACCAGGTGGGGAACTTCCCCGTGGGGTGGATGGAGTGGAACGGCCGCTACCGCGATACGATCCGCCGCTTCTGGCGGGGCGATGGGGGGGCCGTCTCCGAGCTGGCCACGCGGATCAGCGGCAGCAGCGACCTCTACGAGCAGAGCAACCGTCGTCCCTACGCGAGCGTCAACTTCGTCACCGCCCACGACGGCTTCACCCTCCACGACCTGGTGAGCTACAACGAGAAGCACAACGAGGCCAACGGGGAAGGGAACACCGACGGGGAATCGCACAACCTCAGTTGGAACTGCGGCGCCGAGGGTCCCACCGACGATCCTGAAGTGCTCGCCCTCCGTCGCCGGCAGAAGCGGAATTTCCTGGCGACCGTGCTCCTTTCGCAGGGCGTGCCCATGCTGCTGGCCGGAGACGAGATATGCCGCACCCAGCAGGGGAACAACAACGCCTACTGCCAGGACAACGAGTTGAGCTGGGTCGACTGGGACCTCTCCGAAGGGCAGCAGGAGTTCCTCGATTTCGCCTGCATGCTGGTGCAGTTGATGCGGACGCAGCCGGTACTACACCGGCCCAAGTTCTTTCAAGGGCGGCCCATCCGCGGGTCGGAGATCAAGGACATCTCCTGGCTGGAGCCCTCCGGCCAGGAGATGACCGACGCCTCCTGGAACGCGGGTTATGTCCGTTGCCTGGGGATGCACCTGGCGGGGGACGTCATCGACGACATCGACGAGCGCGGCGAGCGGCTCCAGGGGGATACCCTGCTTCTGCTGCTCAATGCCGCTGCCGAGTCGATCGACTTCACCTTGCCGGAGTGCTCGGCCGACGGCTATTGGGAACTGCTCTTCGACACGGCGCGCACCGAGGCCGAAGATCGGGAGTTCCTCGCCGGCGACACCTACCCGCTGGTGGACCGCAGTGTCGTCGTCCTCAAAGCGGCCCGCTTCGAGGACGAAGCGGAATAGCGCCCGGCCGCCGCGCACGGCCCCTTCCGGCACACAAGACCTTTTTTGGGAGGAAAGAGAGAGCCGGTGAACCACGTCGATCCGCTGTGGTACAAGGATGCCGTCATCTACCAGCTTCACGTCCGCGCCTTTTTCGATGCCAACGACGACGGCATCGGCGACTTCGCCGGACTGACGCAGAAGCTCGACTACCTGCAGGACCTGGGCGTCACGGCGATCTGGCTGCTTCCCTTCTACCCCTCGCCCCTGAAGGACGACGGTTACGACATCGCCGACTACCGCAACGTCCACCCCCACTACGGCTCGCTCCGCGACTTCAAGACCTTTCTCCGCGCCGCCCACCACCGCGGCCTCAAGGTGATCACGGAGCTGGTGATCAACCACACCTCGGACCAGCACCCCTGGTTCCAGCGCTCCCGCCGCGCCCCGGAAGGGAGCCGCTGGCGGGACTACTACGTGTGGAGCCGGAACAACCAGAAGTATCGCGAGGCGCGGATCATCTTCCAGGACTTCGAGTCCTCGAACTGGTCCTGGGACCCCGTGGCCCGCGCCTACTACTGGCATCGCTTCTACCACCACCAGCCGGATCTGAACTTCGACAACCCCGAGGTGCAGCGGGCGGTGCTCCAGATCCTCGACCACTGGCTGCAAATGGGCGTCGACGGCCTGCGGCTGGACGCCGTTCCCTACCTCTTCGAGCGCGAGGGGACGAACTGCGAGAACCTCCCCGAGACCCACGCCTTCCTGAAGAAGCTGCGCGCCCACGTGGACGCCCACTTCCAGGGGCGGATGCTCCTCGCCGAGGCCAACCAGTGGCCCGAGGATGCGGCCGCCTACTTCGGCCAGGGCGACGAATGCCACGCCGCCTTCCATTTCCCCCTCATGCCGCGGCTCTACCTGGCCGTGCAGCGCGAGGACCGCTTCCCGATCATCGACATCCTCCAGCAGACCCCGGAGATACCCGAGACCTGCCAGTGGATGCTCTTCCTCCGCAACCACGACGAGCTCACGTTGGAGATGGTCACCGACGAGGAGCGGGACGACATGTACCGCACCTACGGCCGCGATCCGCGCGCCCGCATCAATTTGGGCATTCGCCGCCGCCTGGCGCCGCTGATGGAGAACAACCGCCGCAAAATCGAGCTCCTCAACGGCCTCCTCCTCTCCCTGCCGGGAACGCCGATCATCTACTACGGCGACGAGATCGGCATGGGCGACAATATCTACTTAGGCGACCGCAACGGCGTCCGCACCCCCATGCAGTGGTCGGCCGACCGCAACGCCGGCTTCTCCCGGACCAATCCCCAGCAGCTTTACCTGCCGCCGATCATCGACTACGAGTACCACTACGAGTCGCTCAACGTCGAGACCCAGCAGGGAAACCCCCACTCGCTACTCGCCTGGATGCGGCGGCTCCTGTCCCTCCGCCAGCACTCACCGGCCCTCGCCCACGGCACGCTGGAGTTCCTCTACCCGCGCAATCCCAAGGTGCTGGCCTACCTGCGGAAGGCAGGCAGCGAAACGGTGCTGGTGGTGGCCAACCTGTCGCGGTTCGCCCAGTTCGTGGAGCTCGACCTCTCGGCCTTCCAGGGGTGTACTCCCGTGGAGCTCTTCGGGCGGATCGAGTTCCCCCCCATCGGCGAGCTGCCCTATCTGTTGACGCTCACCCCCCACAGTTTCTTCTGGTTTGCCGTGCGTTCGCCGGCGCTGCTGGCCCACGAGGGGCCCGTGGCCATCAACGAACTTGCCGGCCACGAACCGGAGCTCGTTACGCTGGAGGTCTCCGGATTCTGGGACCGGGTCTTCCAGGGGGGAACGCGCGCCCGCCTGGAAAAGCTCCTCCCGGCCTATCTTGCCACGCGGCCTTGGTTCGACGGGCGAGGCAAGGTGATCGCCTCGGCGGTGATCGCCGACGTGGTGCTGCTGCCGATCGGCGGGCGGCGGCCGGACGCCTGCTTCCTGCTGATCGAGCTGGAATTCACCGACGCGCCTTCGGAACGGCACCTCCTGCCGCTGGCGTTCGGTTCCGAAGAGCGCCTCCAGTACACGCAGTGGCCCGCCGAGGAGGCGGTCCTCGCGCGGCTCGATGTGGAGCGGGGCGGCCGCCACGAAAGCGGTGTCCTCTACGACGCCTTCGGGGACGAGGATTTCGCGTGGTTCCTCCTCGACCTGATCGCCTCGCGGCGGAGCTTCCCAGGGCACAAGGGGCGCGTCCAGGGCCGTCCTTCACGGGCCTTTCGCCGTCTCCGCGGCCAGGACGAAGAGCCCGCCGTCCCCGAAGAGGAACCGGCTTGGCAGCCGGTCGAGGAGGAGATGGAACATGCGCAGCGCCTGTCGGCCGCCGCGCAATGGGGCTTCCCCTCCCAGTGGGACGTGAGGGTGATCAAGGAGGACCAGAGCAACTCGGCGGTATGCTTCGGTCAACGGATGCTCTTGAAGCTCTACCGGCGGCTCGAGGAGGGCGTCCACCCCGAGTTGGAGACGGGCCAGTTCCTCACCGACGTGGTCGCCTTCTCCCATGTCCCGCCGGTGGCGGGCGTCATCGAGTACCGCTCGGGGCACAATCCGCTCGTCACCCTGGCGCTCCTCGAGGGGTTCATCCCGCACGAGTCCACCGGCTGGGACCACGCCCTCGGCCATCTGGCGAACTACTTCGACCTCGTCCATGCCGAGGAGTCGGCGGAGCCCCCGCCCGAGGAAGACACCCCCCGCCCGCTGACGGAGGCGGCCGCGGCCGAGCCGCCGCCGACGGCCTACCGCCTTTTCGAAGATTTCCTCCGTTCCGCGGGGCTGCTCGGGCGGCGGACGGCTGAGCTCCACGCCGCGCTGGCCGCCGCCGCCGACCATCCCACCCTGGCGCCGGCGCCCTTCACCCGCCTCTACCAGCGGTCGGTCTATCAGGCGGTCCGCAACCGCGTGGGGCGGACCTTCCGCGCCTTGCAGAACCGGCTGAGCGACATGGCTCCGCCCATCCGCAGCGACGCCGAAGAAGCCCTCGCCCACCGCGACGACCTCCTCGACCGGCTGAGCGGGGTCCTCACCCGTCCCATCGAGGCGCTGCGCATCCGCTGTCACGGCGATTTCCGGCTCGAGGAGGTGCTCTTCACGGGCCAGGATTTCGTGATCATCGACATGGAGGGCGAGCCGGTCCGCCCCCAGGGTGCCCGCCCGGTGAAGGCCTCGGCCCTGCGCGACGTCGCGGGGATGCTGCACAGCTTCGAGTACGCCGCCTATTGGGCCCTCGCGGAACAGCTCGCCGGCGTGGTCGTCGACCCCGCGGCGGCCGCGCAGCGGGAACGGTGGGCGCGCTTCTGGATCGGCTGGACCGGTTCCGCGTATCTCGGCGCCTACCTGGACGCGGCCGGCGACGCCCCATTCCTGCCGGGCAGACGGGAAGACATCGAGACGCTGCTGAACGTCTACCTCGTGGAGACGACACTCGTCCGCCTCACCGCCGACCTTCGCGAGCGGCCCGACCGGATCTGGATCGCCCTCCGGCAGCTCGCGCGGTGGTGGCGGGAAGAATAGCGGTTGCGGGCCGATTGCCCGGGCGCGCGCGCCGTGCTACAACCAGCGGTGAAACGACGCGCCCTGCGCCCTTGGGCTTCGTGCAGGCGACGTCCGAGTATCCCCCTTTGCGAGGCAGGGGGAGGCGGCAAAAATGCAGCCTTTCCTGGCAAAAATCGCGGGTCCCCGCCTCTCCCATTCGCGCTCGAGGCGGCCGCCGGGAGTGGTTTGGAGGGGACCGCTCCCTTCCAGGTTCAAGAACTCCACTTGCGAAGCACTCGATGGGTGAAGCGATATTCCCGCGGTGGATCGACAAGGCCCGTCCGCTTTTGGGGGCCGGCTTGGTGCTCGCTCCCGT
This sequence comes from Planctomycetales bacterium, assembly GCA_007119795.1. Next base: position 17,153 of record SKOZ01000077.1, read on the forward strand.
CTATCTCGTTGCCGTGGCCTACTACGGTGGTTCGCCGAGGACCACCACCGTGGGCTACATGCCCCAGCAGCCTATCCCCTTCAGCCACGCCCTTCACGCCGGCGAACTGGGCATCGACTGCCGTTACTGCCACACCACCGTGGAGACGGCGGCCCATGCGGCGATTCCGTCCACGGCGACGTGCATGAACTGCCACGAGCAGATCGGCGCCACCGCCGAGAGCCTGCGGCCGCTCCGCGAGAGCGCCGCCACGGGGGAGCCGATTCGCTGGATCCGCGTCCACGATCTCCCCGACTTCGTCTTCTTCGACCACAGCGCCCACGTGGCGCGCGGCGTAAGCTGCGTCTCCTGCCACGGGCGCGTGGACCGCATGGAGGAGGTCTACCATGTGGAGACGCTCAGCATGTCCTGGTGCCTCGACTGCCACCGCAATCCCGAACCGCACTTAAGGCCCCTCGACCAGGTGACCGTCCTGGATTGGGTGCCCACGGAGGACCCCGAAGTGCTCGGGGCGCGGCTCCGGCCCGACCTCAATATCGATCCATCCACCGACTGTTCAACCTGCCACCGGTAACATGCCCCAGTCCCCAGACCCCAAGCGGCACTGGCGAAGCCTCGAGGAACTGGCGGATACGCCCCGTTTTCGCGCTTTCCTGGAAGCCGAGTTTCCCGCGGCCGACGACCCGGGCGGCGTGAGCCGCCGCCGCTGGCTTCAACTGATGGGCGCCTCGCTGGCGCTCGCCTCCGTGGGCGGCTGCTACTGGGAACAGCGGGAGCTGCTCCCGGCCGTGGACCAGCCGGTCGACCGCCTCCCCGGCAAGCCGCTCCACTTCGCCACGGCCCTCGACGTGGCCGGGGCCGTTCAGGGTCTGATGGTCACCTCCACCGACGGCAGGCCGATCAAGATCGAGGGGAACGGCGCCCATCCCCTGAGCCTGGGTGCCACCGACGCCTTCGCCCAGGCATCGATTCTTTCCCTGTACGACCCCGACCGCACGCGCCGCGTGGTCCGTTCCGCCGACGGCCGCGCGCCGCAGAGCAGCACTTGGGACGAATTCGAACGCTTCGCCCGCGAGCACTTCGGCGCCCTGCGCGATCGCGGCGGCGAGGGGCTGGCCGTGCTCGCCGGGGCGAGCGCGTCGCCGACCCTTGCGGCGCAACGGGCGGGGTTCCTGGCCGCCTTTCCGCAGGCCAGGTGGTACGAGTACGAGCCGCTCTCGCGGGATGAAGAGATTGCCGGGGCGCGGCTGGTGACGGGCGGGGCGCTCCGCACGCAGCTCGATCTGGCCCGCGCCCGGGCAGTCCTCACGCTGGACGCCGACCTCTTCGCCGAGCACCCCGCAGCCCTCCGCTACGCGCGCGACTTCGCGCGGAGCCGCGAGGTTGCCGGCGGCCGCACCAGCCGCCTGTACGCCGTCGAGCCGACCTACACGATCACCGGGATGGCCGCCGACCACCGCCTCGCCCTGCGTGCCGCTCAAGTGGCTTCCTTCGCCCAGCTCCTCGAGTGGGAGGTGGCACGCCTCGCCGGACTTGCAGCCGCCGATGGGGCCGACGATTCGCCTGCCGAAGACCCCGAGGCACCGCCGGCGCCCCCGTACGACGCTGCGGTGGCGCAGCTCGTCCGCGCCGCGGCCCGAGACCTCTGGGAACACCGCGGTGAGTCGGTCGTGGCAGCCGGGCCGCGGCAGCCGGCCGCGGTCCACGCCGCCGTCCACCGCCTCAACGCCATGCTCCGGAACGTCGGTGAGACGGTGCACTACACCGAGGAGCCGGAAGGCGCGCGGCCCGCTCACCACGAGGCGCTCGCCGCGCTGGTCGAGGCGCTCCGCGGCGGCACCGTGGAAACGCTCCTCATTCTGGGCAGCAACCCGCTCTACAACGCCCCGGCCGACCTCGACTTCGCCGCGGCCTTCGAGCAGGCGAAAGTCCGCATCCACGCGAGCCTCTACCGCGACGAGACCGGCCGCCGCTGCCACTGGCACCTTCCCGAGGCCCACTTCCTCGAGTCGTGGGGCGACGCCCGCAGCTTCGACGGCACCTACAGCCTTGTCCAGCCCCTTATCGAGCCGCTCTTCGGCGGACGGACGGCCATCGAGCTGCTGGCCCTGCTCCGAGGCGAGGCGGTCCCCCGGCCGCGCGAGCTGGTGCGGGCGACCTTTGCATCCATCGCCGGCGAGGTCGCCCCCGAGGAGCTCGACCTGCAAGCGCTCTGGCGGCGGACGCTCCACGACGGGCTGCTCGCCGGCAGCGCCTATCCCCGCCAGCTCCCCGGACTCTTGGCCCCGCACCGCCCCCAGCCGCCCCCGCCGACAGAGCTGGACCGCGGCCTGCCGGCCGGCGGGGAGATGGAGCTGGTCTTCTGCCGCGACCGCTCCGTGTTCGACGGCCGCTTCGCCAACAATGGCTGGCTCCAGGAGACCCCCGACCCGCTGACCAAGATCACCTGGGACAACGCCGCCCTTCTCAGCCCGGCCACGGCCGCCGCCCTGGGTGTGGAGGCAGACACGCGGGTCAGGCTCTCCTACCAGGGGCGAGAGGTGGAGATGCCGGTCTACATCCTCCCCGGTCAGGCGGCCGGCTCCGTGGCCCTCCCCCTCGGTTACGGGCGGACGGCCGCCGGCACGGTAGGCGGCGACGCCGAGGCCGGCGTCCCCCCTGTGGGCGCCAACGCCTACCGGCTGCGGACCAGCGAAGCCCTCGCTTTCGGCAGCGGCCTCACGCTCGTCCCCACCGGTACGCCCTACCGCCTGGCAACGACGCAGGACCACCACGCCATCGACACGGTAGGACTCCGGGGCCGCGCCCGGCGCCTCGGCGAGCTGATCCGCGAGGCCCCCCTGGACGAGTATCTCGCCCACCCGGACTTCGCCCGGCACGTCGTCCATCACCCGCCGTTGAAGTCGCTCTGGGAGGAGTGGTCGTACGAGGAGGGACACCGGTGGGGAATGTCGATCGACCTGTCGAAGTGCATCGGCTGCAACGCCTGCGTGGTAGCCTGCACGGCGGAGAACAACGTCCCCGTGGTGGGCCGCGAGCGGGTGCTGATGGGGCGGGAAATGCATTGGATCCGCGTGGACCGCTACTTCCAGGGCGATCCCGAGGAGCCGGCGGCCGCCTGCCAGCCGCTGACCTGCCATCACTGCGAGAACGCCCCTTGCGAGCAGGTCTGCCCCGTGGCGGCCACCGTCCACAGCCGCGAGGGGCTCAACGACATGGTCTACAACCGCTGCGTGGGGACGCGCTACTGCGCCATCAACTGCCCCTACAAAGTCCGCCGCTTCAACTACTTCCACTATTTCGGCGACCTCGATCAGCCGGGGAACGAAGTGGCCAACATGGCCTTCAATCCCGAGGTGACCGTCCGCGGCCGCGGCGTGATGGAGAAGTGCACCTTCTGCGTGCAGCGGATCCAGAATGCGCGCATCGAAGCCCGCAACCGCCGACGCCCCTTGGCCGACGGCGACATCCGCACCGCCTGCCAGCAGGCCTGCCCCGCCGAGGCGATCGAGTTCGGCGACCTCAACGATCCGGCGAGCCGCGTACGGACGGCCCACAACGACGACCGCGCCTACGGGATGCTCGCCGAATTGAACGTCAAGCCCAGGACGGCCTACCTGGCCCGCATCCGCAACCCCAACCCGGAGCTTTCGGACGCCAGCGATGAGCACGACCGGCATCCGGCCTGAAGATACCATGAGCGACGACCCGCGGCGGCGGGCCCCGCTCGTTACCGGCTCACCGACCTTCTCCACGGTGACGGAGGTCATCTGCCGGGTTGCCGAAGCACCCAAGACTCCCCTCGCTTGGTATGTGGCGATGGTCGTCTCCGGGGCATTTGCCGGTCTATTTCTGGTGCTGACCGGTCACCTGCTCGTCACCGGGGTGGGCGTGTGGGGGAACAACGCCCCGGTCTACTGGGCCTTCGACATCACGAACTTCGTCTTCTGGGTGGGGATCGGCCACGCCGGGACGCTGATCTCCGCGGTTCTCTTCATCTTGCGGCAGAAGTGGCGCACGAGTATCAACCGCCTCGCCGAGGCCATGACCGTCTTCGCCGTAATGGTCGCGGGCCTCTTCCCGGCGATCCACATCGGCCGGGTGTGGGTGGTCTATTGGCTCCTCCCTTACCCCAACCAGATGGGCATCTGGCCCAACTTCCGCAGCCCGCTCCTCTGGGACGTCGTTGCGGTCACCGGCTACGCCACGGTCTCCGCGCTCTTCTGGTACGTGGGGATGATCCCCGATCTGGCCACGCTCCGCGACCGGGCGCGACACAGAATCCGCCGCCTGGTCTTGGGCGCCGCAGCCCTGGGCTGGCGGGGTTCGGCACGGCAATGGCAGCACTACGAAAAGGCCTACCTGCTGCTCGCCGCCGTGGCCACCCCGCTGGTCGTGAGCGTCCACTCCGTGGTGAGCTTCGACTTCGCCGTCTCGATCATTCCCGGCTGGCACACCACGATCTTCCCCGTCTACTTCGTGGCCGGGGCGATCTTCAGCGGACTGGCCATGGTGATCACGCTCCTGATCCCCGCGCGGGCCTTCCTCGGCCTCGAGGACCTGGTGACCATCCGCCACTTCGACAACATCAACAAGGTCATCCTCGCGACCAGTCTGATGGTCGGCTACGCCTACGGCATCGAGGTCTTCAGCGCCTGGTACGGGGGGGGCCACTACGAGCAGTTCGCCTTCCTCAACCGCGCCTACGGGCCCTACTGGTGGGCCTTCTGGACGATGGTCGTCTGCAATGTCGCCGTGCCGCAGCTCTTCTGGCTCAGGGTCTTCCGCACTCAGGTCTGGCTGATGCTCCCCGTGGTCCTGCTGGTGAACGTGGGGATGTGGTTCGAGCGTTTCGTGATCATCGTGACGTCGCTGAGCCGCGACTACCTGCCCTCGGCCTGGCGGCCCTTCACCCCCACCTGGGTCGATTTCGGCATGCTGCTGGGGAGCTTCGGCGTCTTCTTCTTTCTCTTCCTGCTCTTTCTCCGCTTCCTCCCCATCGTGGCCATGGCCGAGATGAAGACCATCCTCCCCGGCAGTGACGGTCACGGCGAAGTAGGGCAAGCGAAACACGAGTGAATCAGCCGGCGATGAGCGAAGCAACTCCTTCCCCCGAAAATGCCCCCGCGGAGAAGCCCGCCCTCCTTCTGGCCGAGTTCGACTCGGCCGCCGCCCTGGTGGCGGCCGCCCGCAGCGTCCGCGAGGCGGGATATTCCCGCTTCGACGCTCACAGCCCCTTTCCCATCCACGGCATCGATGCCGCCATGGGGCTGCGCTCCGCGCTGCTCCCCTGGCTGGTATTCTTCGCGGGTGTGGTTGGGCTGGTGGTTGCCCTGGGAGTGCAGTTGTGGATGAATGCCGTCGACTACCCGCTGAACATCAGCGGCAAGCCCCTCTTCAGCCTCCCGGCCAACGTCCCCATCACCTACGAGTTGATCGTCCTCTTGGCCGGAGGAACGGCCTTTCTCGGCATTTTCCTCTTCGGCCGGCTGCCGGAGTTGGCCCACCCCCTCTTCGTCAGCGACCGCTTCCGCCGCGTCACCGACGACGGCTTCTTCCTCTCGATCGAGGCGGCGGACGAACGCTTTGACGAGAAGGCGACTTCCGCGCTGCTCCGCCGCCTGGGCGCGCGCGAGGTGGAGACGGTCTTCGAGCCTGCCGCCGGACGCGCCATCCCCGCGGCCTTTTTCTGGGTGGGCATACTGGCGGCGGTGCTGGCCCTGCTGCCGCCGCTGTGGATCGCCCGCGTCCGCGCCACCCGCTCGCACAATCCGCGGGTGCAACTGATCTTCGACATGCATTTGCAGCCGACCTACCGGCCCCAGGGCGCCAGCCCCCTCTTCGCCGACGGCCGCGCCGCCCGCCCGCCGATTCCCGGCACCGTGGCTCGCGGGCAGCTCTACGAGGACGACCATTACTACCGCGGCCTCGCCGACGGCGGTTTCGCCGAGCGGTTTCCCCGCGAAGTGACCATGGAGACGATGCGCCGCGGCGAGGAACGTTTCCGCATCTACTGTTCGGCGTGCCACGGGCTCGACGGCCAAGGGGAAGGGATGACCCTGGTGCGGGCCCAGGCGCGGGGAGAGTGGATTCCCCTGCTGCCGCTCTCGGCCGAGCCGATTGCCGCCCAGCCGGTAGGCGAGCTCTTCAATACGATCACCCACGGCATCCGCACCATGCCCGCGTACGGCAATCAGATACCCGTCGAGGACCGCTGGGCCATCGTCGCGCACCTGCGCGCCCTCCAGTACAGCCGCCGCGCCCCCCTGGAGGAGGTTCCCCCCGAAGATCGCCCGCGACTGCGCTGAACTCGTAGTAGCTGAACTCGCAAGAGTTCAGAAGCACACCAGCCAACGAACCCGCGGAACCAGCACGCCGGGCGCCTGCCCTGTCGACAACTGCCCGAACCCTGGGAAAGAGATGCGAGCGATGGAGACCATGCACACCAGCAACAGCAGCGGCGAGCGAACAACGCTCGAGGGGCTCGGCGGCGGGCTGCTCGCCCTGCCGGGCGCGGTCGGCCTGGCCGCCCTGGCCTTCGCGGCCTTCTTGGGATGGACCGCTGGCGACGGACTGCGGCACTTCTTCCACGCCTACCTGACCAGCTACGCCTTCTTCCTGAGCATCTCCCTGGGCGCGCTCTGCTTCGTCGCCGTCCAGCACGTCACCCGCGCCGGCTGGAGCGTGGCCGTGCGGCGGTTGGCCGAGGTGCTGGCGGGGAACATGCCGATGCTGGCCGTCCTCTTCCTGCCCATCCTCCTGCCCATGCTCTTCGGAAATCACAGCCTCTATCCGTGGACCGACCCGAAGGTGGTGGCCCAGAGCGAGCTCATCCAGCACAAGGAGCCGTACCTGAACCTCCCCTTCTTCACGGCACGCTGCGTGATCTACTTCACCGCGTGGATGGGGCTGGCGGCCTTCTTCCTGCGGCGCTCGCTGCGGCAGGACGAATCGGGCGAGATCGGCCCGACGCGGGCCATGGAGCGGGCCAGCGGCCCGGCGCTGCTCCTCTTCGGCGTCACCTTGACCTTCGCCGCCTTCGACCTCCTGATGTCGCTCTCGCCGGAGTGGTCCAGCACGATCTTCGGCATCTACTACTTTTCCGGGGCCATCCTGGCTGCCGTAGCGGCCGTCATCGTCTCCGCGGTGGCGCTGCAGGCTGCCGGCCGGGTTACCGAGTCGATCACCGTCGAGCACTACCACGACCTGGGGAAGCATCTCTTCGGCTTCACGTTTTTCTGGGGCTACGTCGCCTTCTCGCAGTACATGCTCATCTGGTACGCCAACATCCCCGAGGAGACCGTCTGGTACCTGGCCCGCCAGACGGGCCCATGGGCGGCCGTCTCCCTGGCGCTCCTCTTCGGCCACCTCTTGATCCCCTTCGTGGCCCTGCTGCCGCGGTGGGCCAAGCGGAATAAGCCGGTGTTGTTCTTCTGGTCGGTATGGCTGCTGGCCTTTCACTGGCTGGACATGTACTATCTGGTGATGCCCAACGTGAGCGCGGAACGGCTCCCCCTGGGGGTGATCGACCTGCTAGTCCTGGTGGGGCTCGGCGCCCTCTACCTGGCGGGGCTCGCCGGGGTAGCTGGGCGCCACAGCCTCGTTCCCGTCAACGATCCGCGCCTGGGCGAGTCGCTGGTTTTCGAGAACCCCTGACGACTGGCTGGCTCCCTAACGAGACTGCCCCCTGCCGCATGCCCGCACCCCTCGCCGGCCGCCTCTTCGTGCTTGCTGCGGCGATCCTCTGGAGCACCAGCGGGCTCTTCGCCAAGGCGCCCCTTTTCGACGATTGGCCGGCCGACGTCCGCGGACCCCTATTGGCCTTCTATCGGGCGGCCTTTGCGGCGGTGGTCCTCCTGCCCATCGTGCGGCGGCCGCGGTTTCGCTGGGAGCTGGTCCCCCTGGCGGCCTGTTTCACGGGAATGAACGTCACTTACCTCTCGGCGATGGCAATCACCACGGCGGCCAACGCCATCTGGCTGCAAAGCACCGCGCCCTGGTGGGTGTTTCTCTTCGGTTGGCTCCTCCACCGGGCGCTGCCGCAGCGGGCCGAGATGCTGCCCCTGGTCTTCGCGGCCGCCGGCGTGGGGTTGATCGTCGCCTTCGAAGTCGCCGGGGAGACGCCCGCAGGCGTGGTCCTGGGGCTGACCTCGGGCGCCTGTTACGGTGCCGTGGTCCTGGGGATGCGGCAGCTCCGCGAGGAGAACGTCCCCTGGCTGGTGATGCTCAACCATGCCGTCGTCGCCGCCGCGCTCTTCCCCTGGGTCCTCTGGAGCGGCTACCGGCCCTCGGCCCACCAGCTTCTCGTGCTGGCCGCCTTCGGCACCTTCCAGATGGCGATCCCCTACATGCTCCTGCTGCGGGGCTTAAGGCACATCCGCAGCCAGGAGGCCGTGGGCATCGCGCTGGTCGAGCCGGTGGTGATGCCCCTGTGGGTCTTTCTCGTCTGGGGCGAGGTCCCCGCCTGGTGGACGGCTCTCGGCGCCGCGCTGATCTTCGCCGGCCTCCTCCTCCGCTACCTGCTTCTCGAATGGCTGCTGCGGCGGGTGAGAGGTCGCGCCTGACCGGGCGCGGCAGGGGGGACGAATCGGCACGAGCCGGGTCGGCGAGCGCGCCGCCCGCCTTCATTCGGCATCCTGCCGTCGAACACGCCGGCACCGGGCCGCGTCGCTCCCGGCAGCCTGGGCCCGGCTCAGCGCACCAGGCCGCGTTGGCTCAAGTAGCCGGCGACGAGGTCCTCCACGGCCAGGTCGCTCCGCACCATGACGGAGTTCATCCCGCGGCGGATGCAGTAGTCGCGGACGGCGGCCACGAAGGCGGCGAGCGTCTGGCGGTAGCGCTCGACCAGGGCCGGCGTGACGGTGATCTCCGCCTCGTCGCCGTCCTCGCTGTCGAGGAGCTTGAGGTCGCCGCTGAGCTCCGGATCGAGCTCTTCGGGCGAGAGGACCTGGATCACGAAGACGTCCATCTGCTGGGCCAGCAGGTAGCGGAGCGCCGCCTCAAAGCCTCCCTTGTCCATCAGGTCGCTGAGCAGCACGACGATGCCCTTGCCCGAGTTCCCCACGCAGAAGTCGCGGACGGCCTCGGCCAGGGGGACGTTGTGGCCGGGCTCGAGCGCCTCGAGGAAGCCGAGCATCCGCCAGAGGTCCCGCCGCCCGCGGAAGACCGGCGCCGGCCCCAGCGACCGCCGGCCGAGGCACTCGATCTTCACCCGGTCGCCGCGGACGAGGCCGATGAAGCCCAGGGCCGCCGCCACCCGGGAGGCGAAGTGGAGCTTGGTCGGGCTGCCGAAGCCCATCGAGGCGCTGGCGTCGATCAGGGCGTAGAAGTGGAGGTCCTCCTCTTCGAGGAAGAGCTTGAGGAAGAGACGGTCCAGGCGGGCGTAGGTGTTCCAGTCGATGAACCGCAGGTCGTCGCCGGGGACGTAGTTGCGGAAGTCGGCGAACTCCACGCTCTGCCCCCTGCGGCGGCTGCGCCGCTCTCCCTTCATCCGCCCGCGGAAGATCTTGCGGCTGACCAGTTCCATGCGCTCCAGGCGGGTCAACAGCTCCAGGGACAACAGCGGGGATGTGGTCGACATGGCGGTCAGTCCGACTTTTCCGGAACCTTCTCCAAGAGTTCGAGGAGCACCTGGTCGGGGGCGATCCCCTCGGCCTGGGCCTCGAAGTTGACGATGACGCGGTGACGCAGGGCGGGGAGGTAGACGCGGCGGATGTCCTCGAAGCTGACGTTGTAGCGACCGTCGAGCAGGGCCTGGACCTTCGCGCCGAGGGCCAGCGCCTGGGCGGCCCGCGGGCTGGCGCCCCAGCGCAGGTAGCGATTCGTCGCCTCCAGGGCGAACTCGCCTCCGGGATGCGTGGCCAGGACGAGGCGGACCATGTAGTCCCGCAGGTGCTCGGCAAGGATCACCTCGCGGACCAGCGACTGGAGGGAGAGGATCTCCTCGCCGTCGAGGACCCTCGCCGGCTCGACCTCCTCGCTCCGCGTGGTCCTCTCGACGATGGCGGCGAGCTGCCGGCGATCGGAGTAGCCGACGAGGAGCTTGAAGAAGAAGCGGTCGAGCTGCGCCTCGGGGAGCGGGTAGGTCCCTTCCTGCTCGATGGGGTTCTGCGTGGCCATCACGAAGAAGGGCCGCTTCAGCTCGTAGCGGACGCCGCTCGCGGTCACCGTCCCCTCCTGCATGGTCTCCAAGAGGGCCGACTGCGTCTTGGGCGTGGCGCGGTTGATCTCGTCGGCCAGGAGGATCTGGGTGAAGACCGGCCCCCGCTGGAACTCGAAGTGCCGCCGCCCGTCGGGCGACTCCATGACCATGTTCGTCCCCAGGATGTCGGCGGGCATGAGGTCGGGAGTGAACTGGACCCGCGAGAAGTCGAGATGGAGCACCTTGGCCAGGGTGCGGACGAGGAGCGTCTTGCCGAGGCCCGGCACTCCTTCCAAAAGGCAGTGGCCGCCGACGAAGAGGCAGGTGAGCACTCCGTGAACGATCTCCTCGTGGCCGACGATCACCCGCCCGATCTGCTCCTTGACGGCGGTGTAGCGCTCGGCGAACTGGCGGGCCCGCTGCTCCATCACTTCGGCGATACTCATGGCGGTATCTCCCATGTCTACGGGGTGTTCCTTTCCTCCCAGACGCGCTGCTTCGCTTTCAGGAGGCGCTGCGTATAGCCCCCTTCGGAGGCCGCGGGAGTCTGCGGGGCCGCGGGCGGGTCGGGAGGGGGCGACGGCGGCCGCGATGGTGCGGCCGCCTCCTCGAGCACCTGCGCGTCCGACGGCCGGCCGGCCGGCTCGAAGCGGATCGAGCGGCGGGTCTCGTCGAGCTGGCGGACGATCTCGGCCTTGCGGCTGCGGAGCCGAGCGATGGTGACCGCTTCGGCCGCCCGGCGCCGGCCCAGGAGGCGGGCGGCCAGGGTGGGCGCCCAGGCGAAGTGGACCTGCACGCGGCGGACGAAGATGTCGGCGAAAAAAACCAGCCCCGCGGTCCAGAGGAGAAGGTGCCAGATGTCGCCGCTGGCGGTGGCCCGGGGAAGATCGCGGCGGTAGGGATCGTGCTCCAGCAGGGCCCCCAGGTCGGCGAGTCCCGTCGGGGGATCGATATAGAGACCGGCGGCGCCCCCGGCCGGTTCCGTGGCCGCCAGTTCCTTCAGCAGCGGTTCGTTGCTGGAGCGGTCGCGGAATTCGTCGGAATAAGGAATGTTCACTCCGGAGAGGATGGGGGCCCGCCCCGCGCCGGGGCTGAGCATGAGGAAGTAGGCCCCCGCCTCCCCGATGGGGAAGCTCCCCGTGTACCGGCCGGGGGCGGTCTGAACCATCCGCAGGTCGACGGCGGAGAGGTCGGGTCCCACGGCGCGGCCGGTAAGGTCGAGGAAGCTGAGCAGTGCGTCGTCCTGGTCGAGTGCGTGAACCACCACCCGCACCTCCCCCCCCTCAACGTCCGTGGAGACGGAAAACTGCCCCTCGTCGCCGACCGGACGCATCGCCCAGCGAATCGTCTGGCCGAAGAGACGGTCGAACTGCTCCCAAGCGGTCCACGCCGCGGCCCAGCGGGCGCCGGCGTCGCTGGTGAAGGCCACGGTCCGCCCCAGCCCGTACGTCCAGGTCGCCAGGAGGGTGGCGTGCCGCTCGTCGGCCGGTTCGGGAGAGATCATCGCCACCTCGATCAGGGGATGCTCCTTGCGCTCGGTGAGCACGAAGCCGTCCAGCCGCGGCAGGGGGGCGCTAACGCCGGCGATCATCTCGTGCGGGTAAAGGATCAGCGGGACTACCGGCTTGTCGTGGATCAAGGGGCGGGCCACGCGGCGGGTTTCTCGCACGAAGATCTGCGGCAGGGCCCGCGGATCGTGGACTTCGTAGAACTGGCCGCCGCCGGCGTGGGCGATCCGATCCATAAGGGCCATGTCGGCGTCCGGGCCGACGCCCACCGTAGAGATGGTGATGTTGTCGCGGGCGATACGCGCGGCCAGTTGCTCGTAGCGCTCTCCGATGGTATGGCCGTCGCTGAGCACCAGCATGTGCTTCACCGAGGCGTCCACGCCGAGCAGGCCTCGATGGCCCAGCTCCATGCCGGGCCGCAAGTTGGTGCCCCCGCCGGCGGCAAGCCGCCCGATGCGGCCGGCGATCGCCTCGAAGCTATCCGCCTGCCTCATGGGCACGGTCCACTCGGCGGCCCCGTCGAAGGCCACCACGCCGACGAAGTCGCGGGGCCCGAGCATTTGCACGCCGGCCACCGCCGCCGCCTTGCCGAGCTCGATCTTCTGGCCCGCCATCGAGCCGGAGCGGTCAATCACCAACACCAGGGCGCCGACGGGGACGACCTTGGCAGCCTTGATCTGGAAGTCGACGGGCATCGCCTCTTCGACGGCCGTTCCCGCCCAACCGCCGGCGCCGAAGCTGTTCGGCCCGCCGAGCATCACGAGGCCGGAACCCATCTGCTGTGTGTTCGCTACGAGCATGTCGACCTGGGCGTCGGAGAACCGCTCCCGGGGAACGTTGGCGAGGATCACCGCGTCGAAGGGCTGGAGCTCGACGAGCTGCGAGAAGAGGCGGCTCGTGGGCATCACCTGGACTTCGATCTCCTGGGCGCGCAGGCGGCCGACGAGGTGGTCGTGCTCGCCCGGGCTGGCGTGGTCCTCGACGAGGAGCACCTGCCCGCGACCCCGGACGTGGGTGAACGCCGTAGCCCGGTTGTTTTGCGGCATGGTGTCGTCCTCGGGGCGGTCCGGGACGAAGCGCGCCTCGTAAGTGTAGAAGTCCGCCGCCTCGACTTCCTGCCGCAGGCTGAAGACCCGTTTGCCGGGAGGCAGCACGACGCGTTCGTCGGAGAGGACGATGCTCCGGTCGCCCACCGACCGCGAAATGACCAACCGTCCCGGAACCTCGTGCCCTTCCGGCAGGGACGGATCGGTGATGTTCGAAATCACGATCCGCAGATCGAAGGGCTCGCCTGCTCGGACCTGGCTGGGAAGGGTGACCCGCTCGACGATGACCTCCGAGCGGCCCTCCCAGCGGATGGGCACCACGTCGATACCGATCCCCGCCGCCGCCAGTCCGCGGCCCTCCTCGCGGGCATCGCCGAGGTTCTCGTTGCCGTCGGTGACGAGCACGATCCGCTTGGCGGCGTCTTCGGGGAAGGAGGCCTGGGCGAGCTTCAGCGCCGCGGCCAGGTTCGTGTATTCCGGATCGAGGAGCGACTCGATCGAGGAGGCCAGTTGGACGTCGTCGTCGAACGGGGGGATCTCGATGGCCGGCTCCCGGCCGAAGACGATCACCCCGCTCGAATCGTCCCGCCGGCGGTGCTCCAGGATTGCCGCGTTGACGTACTCGATCATCGCCTGCCGCTGCCCTTCCGGGATGCTCAGCGACTGGTCGAGGAGGAAGAGGACGGTGACCCGCTCGCTGGTGCGGACCATCTGGGCCTGCGCCAGGGCCAGCACCAGAAGCGCGAGGACCAGCGTCCTCAGGAGCAGCGTGGCCAGGCCACGCCACCGCCCCAGCGCAGCCACCGAGCGGCGGCCCACCAACCAGACCACGGGCAGCAGGAGCAGGAGCCCCAGAAGCCACGGTGCTTCGAAATCGAGCGTGTAACGCCACATGGTCGATCTGCCCCGTCCCTGCGGGCCAGTGAGAGGTTCCTGCCAGTTTACCCGACCGGCGGCGGAAAAGGGACGGGTCGCCCCTCAACGGGAGGGCCAATACCTCCGGCTCCGAGGTCCGCTACGTGGGGCTCGGCGCGGCGGTCCGGGTAGACCGGAGAGGCGGGCGGCACTCTTGTGCCGCGAACTACGCCACCTCGCGGAGCGCCGGCGCCGCTTCCGCTGGATTCCATTCGCCGAAGATGCCCTCGCGGCGGCCGTCGTTATGGACGAGTGCCACGGCAGCCGTCGTATGCCTCAGCGCCCGGAGGATATCGCTGGCCACGGGCTGGGCAAGGGCGCCGGCGACCACCTCGTAGACGGCGGCGGCAGGGGTGGTGCCGAGGAGGTCTTCGCGGAGGCACAGCAGGCCGCTTCGGTCCGGTCGCCAGCTCTCCGGCCAGCCGCGGTCGGCCAGCCATGCGCAGCGAAAACCGCTGCAGACGGCCGGGCGGGACGCGTAACGCAGGCATCCACGCGGGCCCAAGTCCTGGCAGGCCACCCCGGCGGGCTTGCACTCCGGACCGAGCAGGCCCTCGGGGACCGGTAGCGCGACGCAACAGACCGTGCAGGGGGTGCAATGGCGCGAGGCGGTGGCGCGCAGCGAGGGGGGAGGCATCACTTGCGGGCGGTAGGGGCGGGTCGGGAGTCGTGTTGCCAGTCGACGGGAATCATTTGCCGACGCGGGCCGCGGTGGCTTTCATCGAGCCATTGCCGATGGTGCCTTGAATGCCGAGGGAAACGACGGAAGCTCTTGCCTGACCGCAACATGCAACCTGGAAACGGTGCAGGACATGCGCGTCCTGCCGGTCGACGGGCCTCGCCCGGCAGGACGAGCTGTAGTGGTCGCGGTCGCCGGAACAGGCCGCCGGGGACCGTTCAGGGCACACCTTGCCGGTTGGCTTCGGGCAGATCACCTCCTGGAGATCCCGAATTAACCCCCCCAGGTGAACCACCCAAGAATCGATCGAAACCTCCTTCCATTCGACCTCCTGCCACGCCGGCCTTGGCGGACAAGGCCCGCGACACCACCTTTGCGGGCTTTGGAACGCCGATATAATAGGTTTGGTTCATTTTGTTCGCAGGCGAACCCCCGACGAGGTTCGTCGCGGCCGCCACCCCCCTCCACAGAGGTGTCAATTACCCCAATGGAACGCGAGGTCATCAATCAGGCCGAGGCCATCCAGCAGCGGATACTCCAGCTTCGGGACTCTCTTTGACTACGACGAGAAGCAGAAGGCTGCCGGGGCCATCGAAGCGCGGATGGCGGCGGCCGACTTCTGGAACGACAGCGAGAAGGCCCAGGCCGCCGTTACCCAACTCAAGGGGCTGCGGACCCTGATCAAGCCGCTGGAAGAAGTGGTCAAGGGGGGGAAGGACCTGGCGGTCATGCTGGAAATGGCCGACGAGGACGAGAGCATCGCCGCGGAGATCCCGGCCCAGCTCCACGACCTGGAGGCGACCATCGAGGACCTGGAAACGAAGGCCCTGCTCGATGGTCCGCTCGACCCGAACCCGGCCATTCTCACCATCAACGCCCGCGACGGCGGCGTCGATGCCAACGACTGGGCGGAGATGCTCCTGCGGATGTACCTGGCCTGGGCCGACAAGCAGGATTACGACGCCGAGGTCGTCGACCGCCAGGACAACGAGGAGGCAGGCATCAGTTCGGCGACCGTGGTGATCCGCGGGCCCATGGCCTACGGCTACCTGAAGGGAGAGACGGGGATGCACCGGCTGGTGCGGATCAGCCCCTTTAATGCCGAGGGCAAGCGCCAGACAAGCTTTGCCGCCGTGGACGTCTCGCCCGAGGTTTCCCCGTCGGCGGACATCGAGATCCGTCCCGATGAGGTCCGCGAAGACGTCTTCCGCGCCAGCGGCGCCGGTGGGCAGCACGTCAACAAGACCTCTTCGGCCATCCGCCTGACCCACCTGCCGACAGGCATCGTCGTCCAGTGCCAGAACGAGCGGAGCCAGCACAAGAACCGGGCCATGGCGGAAAGGATGCTGCTGGCCCGCCTCGCCCGCCTGGAGGAGGAGAAGCGCGAGGCCGAACAGGCGGCCAAGTACGACCTCAAGCCCAAGACGGGCTTCGGCTCGCAGATCCGCAACTATTTCCTCCATCCGGACCAGCGCGTCAAGGATGCGCGGACCGGGTACTCAGTCGGGAGCTTCCACAGCGTCCTCGACGGCAATATCCAGGGATTCCTCGACGCCTACCTCCGCTGGCGCGTGGAATCGAACTGATTCGCAGGACGGAGGTCCCGTGCCGGGTACCGGGTTTGCGTGGCGCGGGACTGCCCAGTACGGTGGCGCGGTCCGTGCGGTTAAGAAGTGGCGGGGCGGTTTGCGCGAAAGAGGATCCGGCAAGAGCTGCGCCGCCTTTCCCCCCTTTGCCAGCATCCAGGAGGTCGGTCCATGTCGAATACCGGGGATTCCAGCAACGTCAGTACCGCTCCGACGGCGCAGCCCGTTTCTCCACCGCAACGTTCGGGCTGCGGCCTGCCGTGCTTGCTCGCCGCCGTGCTGCTCGCCGTGCTAGTCTGTGCGGGAATTTGCGGTGGAATCGTCTGGTTCCTCTTCCTTGTCCCCTCCGTCCGCCACACCGAACCCTACCGTGCGGCGTTGGAGGCCGTCCGCCAGGACCCCACCGTCGTCGAGCGGCTCGGGGAGCCGATCGAGGACGGCTGGATCGCCGCGGGCGAGGTGAGCGTCGATAACGGTCGCGGCGAGGCGAATCTCTTCTTCGACGTCAGCGGCCCCGATGAGCCCGCCGCCGTCCAGGCCCAAGCGCGGAGGCGGGAGGGAGTCTGGCGGTTGGTGACCGTGGAGGTGGTCTTCGCCGACGGCGAGCGGCACTCGGTCGTGCTGGAGCCGGAAGGGGACGAGATTCCCGAGGAGCTCGAAGAAGCGCCGCTCTGGGAGCCGTGACCGGGTCGATGCAACTCTTGGACTTGACGCTCCCCTCGCCGGCGGAGAACCTCGCCCTCGACGAGGCATTGCTCGATGCCGCGGAGGCCGGCGATGCCGGCGAGGTGCTGCGGCTCTGGGAATCGCCCCGGCAACTCGTGGTCGTGGGCCGCTCGTCGCGACTCGACGAGGAGGTCGATGTCGCCTATTGCCGGGCTGAGGAAATCCCCGTGCTCCGCCGCTGTAGCGGCGGGGCTGCCGTCGTCGCCGGGCCCGGCTGCCTGATGTACGCCGCCGTCCTCAGCTACGCGAGGCAGCCGGCACTGCGAGCGGTGGACCGGGCCCACCGTGAGGTGCTCGGCCGCATCGCCGCGGTACTGGCGCCCTTGGCGCCGCAAGTCCGCTGCGCGGGGACGAGCGATCTGGTCCTCGCCACCGACGGGCAGGCCAACGGTCCGGAGTTGGCGGCCCTGAAGATCTCCGGCAACAGCGTCCGCTGCAAGCGGAGCCACTTCCTCTACCATGGCACGCTCCTCTACGACTTCCCGCTGGAGATGATCGCAAAGTGCCTGACGATGCCCCCGCGGCAGCCCGACTACCGCCGCCGTCGACCCCATGCCCGGTTCGTGACCAACATCCCCCTTGCGGCGGCGACTCTCCGGCGGGCCCTGGCGACCGCCTTCGCCGCCGCCGAACCAGCCACGGCCTGGCCGCGGGCGCGGACTGCCGAACTGGTCGCCTGCCGCTACGGCACCGCTGATTGGAACGCTTAGTTTGGATCCCCATGCCCCGCTCTCGGGGTGGGGGTAATGAAGCCTGTAGGACAGATCGCCTGATCCGTCCCCTGCTCCAACCCGTAAGACAGATCGCCTGATCCGTCCTACGGGGTTCGATCGCGGGCACCCTTCCACGAGTCACGGCCCTTTGAAGGCCGGACGGATTCTTCTCGCCACCGTTCCCCAGGTCTTTAGCCCGGGCTCTCGGATGGTGCCCCGTTTTTCGTGCAATCTCCGCGTATTCTCGCGTGGCCACGCCCAATCCACCTTTAGGGGGGGCGCGGCGGTGAAGGGCGCGGGACGACGCGGGGGAGCCGGGTATGGTTCGTGCACTTTCCGAAGCCTAGAATGCCGCGGGCGAAACACCTCGTGGGAAGAGAGCTGCCATGCGACGGCCGCTGAAGCTGATCTGCTACGACTGGGAGATCGAGGCGCGGGACCACCAATTGCGGCTGGTGCCGAGTTGGCGGACGTTCGGTGGCTCGTTGGTGGCGCCGCTCGTGGCGGCGGTGCTCATCGGCGTGCAGGTCTTCTTCTTCGGCTACCCGCCGGGGAAGGTGCGGATGGCCCGCATGGAAGCCCGCATCGACCGGATGGAGCAACAGTTCGACGATGTCCGAGCACTCGACGGCCTTCTCGCCGAAGGACCGCTCGGCGAGGGGGAACGCGGCCGGCCGATTCGCCAGGACATGGAGGGACTCTTCGAGCAGCAGCGCCGTGCACTTGGCCAGGAGCGGGCCGCGCTGGAGCGGATGGAGCGTGCGGGCCCCACGTTGGGCCCCTTCGGCGACGCCGTCTACTGGCTGGCGATGGTCCTCTGGGGATTGCTGGCGGTGGTCCCTCCGGCGGCGGCATTCTGGGAGCGGACGGTAATCAGCACCGACGGACAGGGTGGCCTGGCCGTGGCCCGCCACGGTCCCCTGGGCCGCACGCACCGTTTTCCTGCGGGCACGTTCACGGCGATGACCATCGAGGCCCGCCATATCCGGTACGAATCGTCGCGGGAGCACGTCCAGGATTTCGGCTGGCGATGGTCGGTCCGCCTGGATGTCGCCGATCCGCGCGCGCAGCGCCCGCTGGTGATCGTGCCCCAGTGGAGGTCTTCGCTAATGGCAATGGCCTTCTCGGAATGGACCGAGACTCCGCCGCCCGATCCGCAGCGCCTGCCCGAGCGCGTGCGGATCGTGGCGGCCTTCCTCGCCCGGGCGACGGGGCTCAGACCCGGCCCCGTGGTGCAGAGCCAGGGGCGCCCTTGAAATCGCCGCCGCGGGAATTTGCGCGGCGGTTGATCCAGGTCAAGGCTCCTTTCGCCGGCTCACGGTTTACTTACGGTAGGAGGCCGACGAGGCCCGTGAGATGTCCGGCAGGTCGTTGCGGTGAAAGGAGAATCGTGATGGTGCGGCGAAAAATTGTCGAGATCGATGAGGCGCGATGCGATGGGTGCGGGCTGTGCATCCCCTCCTGCGCGGAGGGAGCCATCCGCATCGTCGACGGCAAGGCCCGCTTGGTTTCGGACAGCTTCTGCGACGGCCTGGGGGCGTGTCTGGGCCACTGCCCCCAGGGGGCGATCCGCATCGTGGAGCGCGAGGCCGACCCGTTCGACGAGGAGCTCGTCGCCGCCAGCCCGCCGCAAGCGGAGCAACCTGCCTCCCTACCGCTGCGGCACAAGGAAGCGGCGTCCGCTCCCCCGGCGGGCCTGGCCCCCTGCCCGGGGGCGGCACTGCGGTTCGTCGCCGCGCCTCGGCCGCCCGCCGCCCAGGCCCGGCCGGGCGATGACTCGGCGCACGGCAATAACCGCGCGCCGGCGGCATCAGCCTTGGCCCAGTGGCCGGTGCAGCTCCGCCTCGTGCCGCCTTCAGCCCCGTTCCTCAATGGGGCGGACCTGCTGCTGGTGGCCGATTGTGTCCCCTTCGCCCTGGCCGATTTCCACCGCCGATTCCTCGCGGGCCGGGCGGTCGTGGTCACCTGCCCGAAGCTCGACGACGCCGAGGTCTCGCTCGAGCGGCTGGCGGCCATCGTCGCCGGGGCGAACCTCCGCAGCCTCACGGTCCTGCACATGGAGGTCCCCTGCTGCCGCGGGCTGCTCCGCATGGCCGCGGCGGCACGGGAGGCGGCCGGTGCGCAAATCCCTCTGGAAGCAGTGACCATCTCCACCGCCGGAGAAGTCCTCGGCCACGAGCTACTTCCCCAAACGTGATGGCTACGAGAGGGGCAGCCCCAGCTTCTCGGCCACGCGGCGACCGTACTCGGCATCGGCTTTCCGGAAGTGCTCGACCTGCCGCTTCTGGATCTCCGGCTGCGCCTGGCCGAGTGCGCCGGCGATGGCGCAGACGGTCCGCTCCTTCTCCACCTCCGGGAAGAGACGCCAGAGGTTGCCGGCCTGGGTGTAGTCGTCGTGGTCGAGGCGGGAGTCGTAACGGTCGGCGGCCACGTCACCGAGGGGGAGAGGAGGCTCCTTGGCCGAGGGATCCTCCTGGGGCGCCGCCGGGTCGCTGCTCGGGAAATAGTTCGTCGCCCCCCCACCCTGACCGCTGCTCATGAAGCCGTCCCGCTGGTAGTGGGCCACGGGGCACCGCGGCCGGTTGACCGGGAGCTGCTGGAAGTTGGTCCCCACGCGGTAGCGGTGGGCGTCGGCATAGCTCATCAGCCGCGCCTGGAGCATCTTGTCGGGGCTGGCGCCGATGCCGGGAACCAGCGCCGAGGGGCTGAAGCACGACTGCTCGACCTCGGCGAAGTAGTTCTCCGGATTGCGGT
Organism: Planctomycetales bacterium; assembly: GCA_007119795.1. Next base: position 37,221 of record SKOZ01000077.1, read on the forward strand.
TCAGCTCCAGTTCGCCGACCTCGATCAAGGGGAACTCCGCGTGCGGCCAGACCTTCGTCAGGTCGAAGGGGTTCCAGCGGAAGGCGGCGGCCTGTTCGTCGGTCATCACCTGGATGAAGAACGTCCACTTGGGGAACTCCCCGCGCCCGATGGCCTCGAAGAGGTCGCGCTGGTGCGACTCGCGATCCTCGCCGATGAGCCTGGCCGCCTCTCCGTCGGTAAGGCAGCGGATCCCCTGCTTGGTCTTGAAGTGGAACTTGCACCAGACCCGTTCCCCCTGGGCGTTGACGAGCGAGTAGGCGTGGCTGCCGTAGCCGTTGATGTGGCGGTAGCTGGCGGGAATGCCGCGGTCGCTGAAGAGGATCGTCACCTGGTGCAGCGACTCCGGGCAGAGCGACCAGAAGTCCCACTGCGCATCCGCGTCGCGGAGGTTCGTCTTCGGGTCCCGCTTCTGGGTATGGATGAACATCGCGAACTTGTACGGGTCGCGGACGAAGAAGACCGGGGTGTTGTTGCCTACCATGTCCCAGTTGCCCTCTTCGGTATAAAATTTCAGGGCGAAGCCCCGGACGTCGCGCTCGGCGTCGGCGGCGCCCCGTTCACCGGCGACGGTGGAGAACCGCAGGAAAACGTCCGTTCTCTTGCCGACCTGCTCCAGAAACTTCGCGCGGCTGTAGCCGGTCACGTCGCCGGTGACCGTGAACGTGCCGTAGGCGCCGGAGCCCTTGGCGTGCACCACGCGCTCCGGAATCCGCTCCCGGTTGAAGGCCTGCATCTGCTCGAGCAGTTGCACGTCCTCCATGAGCAGCGGGCCGCGCGGGCCCGCCGTCAGGGAGTTCTGGTTGTCGGCGATCGGGCAACCGTCGGCAGTAGTAAGACGCGGCGCACGGGTCATCTTCTGGCTCCTCCTGAAATGAAACGGGAAAGCGAGCCGGGCGCCGGGCGCGTGGACCGGGCACCGCTGACGGCTCACCCCTTCTCTCGGCACTCCCCGCAAACCCCCAAGATCTGCACGGAATAGTCCTCAACGCGAAACTTCCGCGCCGCAATCCGCGGTACCGGCAGGGCGTCGAGCGCCGGGTCTTCAATGTCCAGCACGCGCTGGCAGCGGCGGCAGATGAGGTGGTGGTGGCGACGCGTCTTCCCTTCGAAGCGCACGGCCGGACCGCTGGGGTGAAGCCGCCCCACGACGCCCAGTTCCACCAGCATCTCCAAGACCCGATAGACCGTGGTCCGCGACACGCCGGGAATCCGCTCCCGGACGGCCTCGTAGACCTGGTCCGCCGTGGGGTGGTCGTTCCGTTCCAGAACAGCCTGGAAAATGACCCGCCGCTGGTGAGTCAGCGCCAGCTTCCTCTTCCGGCAGAGGGCTTCAAAAGCCTCCAGCTTCCCGGGGATCGATTCGTCGTGCAATTCACAACCTTTTGGTACATTATGCTATCTGGTGCCGCGTGTCAACCCGCCCGGCGGCCGTGCCTGACACGGGCCCCGGGCGCGGCCGCCGAGCGGCGTCAATAGCCCAGGTCGTCGGCCGTCGCCAGGCGCACCGACTCCATGCCCACGGCGTTGCCCGCATCGAGCGCCATGACGACGGTCTCATGCCGGGCATCGCCGTCGGCGAGGACGAGGAGGTTCGAGGGGCCGCGCGCGCCGGCAACGCCCTGCCGCGCCTCGCGGAGGCGGACGAGTAGCTCCTGCTCGCTGGGGGCCTCGATGTCGTCCACCCAGACCGAATTGTCCCCCTCGATACTGATGATGACGTAGTCGTCATCCTCTTCGAGCTCTTCGATGGTCCGCGCTTGGGCGGCATGTTCCGGCTGGTCCGGCGTGGGGACCTCCAGCGACTTCTGAGGAGCCAGCGAGGCGGTGACCATGAAGAAGATCAAGAGGAGGAAGGTCACGTCGACCATGGGGGTCATATCGAGCCCTTCACCGAGGGGGAGCCGCCGCCGGAAGCGGAGTGTGGGCTCTTCGGCGAGTTCTTCCGGGCGGGGGGCCGCCGAAGCCCGCGGTGCTGCCGGGGCGCGGCTGCGCTTCCCCGCGGCCGCTTGGGGTGGGGCCGCCGTGGGCACGACCACCGCGCCTTTGCAGCCGGGGCAACGGGTCCGCACCCCGGCAGAGCGGTCGGGGGCGGAAAGACCCTTGCGGCAGTGCGGGCAGGTGAAGCGGATGGTCACGGAGAGGGCTCGGCGGTGATGGGAGGAGACGGCGGACGCTTAGACTAATCGGTTTCCAGAACGGCCAAGTGGAGGTCGATCCCCTCCACGTAGCCAGCCGCCTCGGCCACGCGGGAGACGACGCGGTGGCGCACGCCGCGGGCGGCCTTGATGAGCACGTGCGGCCTCCCCTCGCGGAGCCCCTCCTCGATGGCCGCGACGATCTGCTTTTCCCGCTCCGCGGGGTCTTCCGGGAGCGGCGTGCCGCGGGCGCCGTCGGCCAGGAAGACCTGGGCCGCCGCGCCCGGACCTTCGGCGATGGTGATGATCGTCGACGCCCGCGCGCTGACCGTCGTCCCGTAACGCGCCGGCGGGAGGTCCACCGCCAAGTCCATGTCTGGAACGGAGGCGACGAGGAAGAAGATCAGCAACAGGAAGGTGACGTCGATCATGGGCGTGATGTCCAGATCGGCCTCGCCGCGGTGTTCGCGGCGCGTGAAGAGCGGCAGCGTGGTGTCGACGTCCGGAGGCGCTGCGGCGTGCGGCGCCGATTCCGCCGGGGGCGGGTTCGGCAGAGGTCCGGAGGCGGCGGGTGGCGAGGGATCAGGGGACATGGGCTACCTTCCCGGGAGCGGTCGGCGGAGGCGCCTGCACGGCGGCGTTGCGGGCAAGACTGGCCCGGAAAACCTCGAGGAACCGCGTCATGCCGACGCCCACGAGGTCCTCCAGCTTGCGGATCTGGACGCGCAGGCTAGCCGTACAGAGGACCAGCGGGATAGCGATCGTCAACCCCAGAGCCGTAGTCACCAGGGCCAGACTGATGTTGGCGGCCAGTGCGGTCGCATCGGGGCCCCTGTCGGGCGCGGTTAAGCCCTGGAAGGCCCCCATCATACCCACCACGGTGCCCAAGAGGCCCACCATCGGGGCGCTCTTGATCACGGTGTAGACCCAATCGAGCCGGAACTCCAGGTCGGCCAGGACGTCGCGCTGGAAGCGGTCGGAGACCAACTCGCGGACCTTCGCATAGCCGGCCTGGCGGTTCGAAAGCCCCAGCAGGGCGAGCTGCGCCATGGCGCGCTCGTCGCCGTCGCAGAGGCGCGCTGCGCCCTCGAAGTCGCCGGCAGCGAGCGACTCTTCGATCTGATCCAGGAAGGCGGCCTGCTCCCGCTCGCTGCGGAAGCTGGTCTGGGTGACCCGCCGCCAGACGAGGATCACGCAGAATGCCCCCCAGAGCGCGATCAGCGCCAGGGCGGCGTATAACACGTAACTGGCGACGTTGGTGACGGGAGTCAAGTCCATGGCAGTGCGGCTGGGTAGGGGGGTTCTAGTCGCGGAGGATCTGCTCGGCAACGCGGATGTTGAAGCTCCTGCCTTCCGAGCGGATGACAAAACGGGTGCCCCAGATGCGGTCGGCGTTGTTCCCGGCGTGCTCCCGTTCCATGGCCACGAGCTGCGCCTCGAGTTCCGGAGGAATGAGCTTCAGGATCGGACGGTCTCCGGGGTCGACGCCGGCGCGTGCCAGCAGGGCGCGATCGGCCTCTTCGAGTTCGCCCTGCTGCCAGGTGAGATAATAACGCATCTCTTCATCGGCCGGCCCCTCGCGGACCTCGGGCCGGGGCTGGGAAAGGTTGTCCACGTAGACCAGACGGTTTTCGGGATAGAGCACCGCCAATTCGATTTGGAAGTGGTCGAGTTGCCGGGCGTAGGACGCCAGGGTGTTCCCCTCGGGAAAGCGGAACTCCCAGCGCCGGGCCCGGCCGGTGCCTGTGCCCGTCCCCTCGCCTACCATGCGGCCCTCTCCGGGGGAGCCGCCGCCGATACCGGCTACCAGTTCGTCGGCAAGCAAGGGGTCGTCGAGGGTCGCGAGATTCGCGGCCACGGCATCGGCGAGAGCGGCCAGAGTCTCCTCGACGACCGGCTCGAAGAGGTCCGTCTCCATGGCGATCTCCTCCATGGGAGGCGCCTCGAGCTCCATGCCGCCGATGAGTCCGCCGTCCCCCTCGCCGAGCTGTTCCATGGTGACGGGGACGGCGGTATGGGGGGGGAAGATGCGATTCGTGAGCCAGATGAGCAGCATCACGAAGACCGCGCTCCCTACCACGATCAGCAAGGCCACCAGCATGCTGGCAACGCGGTCGTAGGCGGAGACGCTCAGCCGGTTTTCGCCCCCAGGGGTCGAAAGCGAGTCGTAAGGGCGCGGGGACGAGGCTCTCAAGTCGCTGCTCACTGGTCGAGGTTGGCATCGGGATCGATCGCGAGATACCACTGCCTCCAGTCGCGGATGACCCGCTGGCGCTCCCCTTCGGTGGGTTGCCGGGAGAGCGAGGGGGCGTCGAAGCGGCGACTCAGCCGCCGCAGGGCCTCGACCGCCTCGCGGGCCACGGCGGGGTCGGGATCGCTGAGTGCGTAGATCAGGGTGGGCGCGTTTTCCAATTCTCCCGAGAGCCCCAAGGCGCGGATGGCGGCGGTCCGCGCTGCGGGGTCGCGTCCGGACACCAAGCGGCGGAAGCGCAAGGAGTGTTCGGAGAGGAGGGCCCGGCTCTCCTGGGGAGGAAGCTCGGTCAAGGCGCGGAGTGCGCGGTCGAAGCCCTCCCCGGACGTGTCCTCGAGCAGGGCCAGCAACTGATCGGCCGCCGTGAGGCTGGACTCGGAGATGATCTCCCCATCGCGGATCTGGACGCGGTCGCTATCGGCGGGGAGCCCCCGCCCGCCGCGGAGTGTCCCGTCGCCGAAATCTCGCACGGTGCGGAAAACCCTCCGCGTGGAACGGGTGAGAAAGAGGATCGAAAAGGCCGTGTCGCACATCGTGCCCGCCGACCCCACCCACTGTCCCTCCGCCCTTTGGCTCTCGAGAAGAAACCGCGCGCCATCGTTGTACCACGGCGGCGAAGCCCCCATGGGCCCTTCGTCCATCTCGCGGAAGGCCCAATAGCGCTCCACGCTGTAGAGGTAATAGTGGACGTGTTGGTGCGGCCGGCTTGCCCTCTCCTCGATCCACTGGTTTCCCCTTGCTATAGCGGCTTGGAAGAGCCGCTGATCGAGGCGCGTCCGCGACGGCGAAACCTGGTTCACCTCCCGGAGTGCCGGCGGGAGGCTGCTATCTCGACCCGAGTCGATTTCACCGGCTCGACGCAGCAATTCGACGGCCAGGTACAGGCTGCCCACCCCCGCCGGGCCCAGGCTGGGGCGAAAGTCCGGCTGGGCGATCGGCTCGAACGAGGGCGCTACCCGGCCCTGATAGGGGTAACCGCCGTTGCGGTGCTGGACCCTCAAGAGCCAAGTGGCCCCCGCCTCGATGGACTCGAACGGATAGGCGAACCCCGCCTGCCGCGCCGTCCAGATGCCCAGGATCGCATATTGCACCATCGAGGTGTCGCCGGTGTCCCGCTCCGGGTAACCCCAACCACCGTGAACCTTCTGGCGATGAACCAGTAGAGCCAGCAAGTCTTCGATCTCTTGGTAATAGAGCTGGGGGTCCAGCTCGACGAGGTACATGATGCATAAACCGGCGCTGTAGATCGTGCCGTTGCGGCCGAAATCGAGCTCCCTGGGATCCTCGACGGCACGCACCCGCTCCACGATCGCTTCGGTGTGCCGGCGGACGGTGGGGTGATTGGGATCGACCCCCTGTCGGACCATTGCCAGACCTGCCAGGGCCCATGCCCCCGGATGCGGACTGTCCGCCTCCCCTCGCTTGAGATACTCGACGCCTCGGGCCACCGCCTCGCGGACGATGGGGCTCTCCGGAGTTAGAGGCAGTTCCGGCGGTATCTCCGGCGCCGAACCCTGCGCTGCGGCGCACGCGCCCCAACCCGCAGCACAGAGCCAAGCCGCGATCCCCAGGAGTGAGAACCGTCCTGATCGCACCTGCACGGGAGGACTCCCTGCCCGGCGTAGGTCCAACCCCCGATGCCGAAAAGGGCCCACGGCACGCCAATCCAACCAACTACCGATGCAAAAAAGAGAAACGCGCATGCCCGCCACTATCCTGCCCATCCTAAAGGTACCAGAAGGGGGTGTCAAGCATCTCCAGTCCGCTTCTTCCGCCTCTGTCGGTCTTTGCGATACCGATTCTCAATCCCTTCTTCCCCTTCTTCCAGATCGCTTTCATACCGATCTCCGTCGGGGTTGAGCTTCATGTACTCGTCGAAGATCGCCCAGTAGCGGGTACGGCTCTCTACCGCGATCCAGCCGAGATACACGTTGCCACCGAGCGACACAAACAGCGCCGCCAAGGTGATCGCCAGCGGCAGCCAAAGGGGGGATGATTGGTCTCCTTCGGCATCGCCGACGCCGTCCTGTGCCTCGTGCCTCTCGCCTTCAGGACTTCCGCCGTTTGGAAGCGTCAACTCCGACGGGTCCGGCGGCCCGGGGCTGCGCGGCGGGTCGACGCCGCCCGTCGGTCTCGGCTCGGCTGGGGGCGGTGCAGGATCCTCCACCTCGCCGTGGCGTCGAGCGTCGCCCCGGTTGTTTGCGTCCCGAGTTGGCCAGGGAAAGGGGTTGCGCGCAGCGCCGTGGCGCTGGGGAACATCGGGGAAAAGCCAGTCCGATCGGGGGGGATCTGCCGAAAGGTCTCTTTCCTCGAGTCGGGGAACGAGGTCGGCCGCGTCGGCCGCTCCCTCCCCGCTCCCCGTGGCTCCGAGCAGCGCGGCCAATGCGTACAGCGAAAAATCAACCATAGCAGCAATCCCTCCGTAAGTTATTCCGGAAGAGGGGATGGGGCACAGGCAAGGCGAGGCCTCTTCATGGATTCTCGCCAGCGGCGCGGAGGTTGACAACAGGATGGGCTGGCCCCTTGCCGCTTGACCCTCTGTGGTGGGAGCGCTATGATGGGGCGATCCGCTCGGAAAACCGTTGTGGATGGCCGGCGGCGTTCTGCGCTGCTCTCCGCCCCGCGGAGGCAGCCAACTCCCTTTTCACCCCTGGTGTGTGCGTGCATTCTTTCTCGTCGCTTACCGGTGATGCGGAATCCAGGCTTTCCGGCAGTCTCCAGGCCGAGGCCCTGGAGGATCACGAAACGCCGGTGTCGCGCGAAGTGGACCTGGCGCGTATCGAGCGCGCAGTCCGTGAGATCCTGGCTGCCGTCGGAGAGGACCCGGACCGCGAAGGTCTGCGGGAGACGCCCGCCCGCGTAGCTCGCATGTACGCCGAGCTTTTCATGGGGCTGCACGACGACCCCCGAGTCCACCTCCGAAAGTTCTTTACGGAGAAGTGCGACGAGGTGGTTCTGGTCCGCGACATCAGCTTCGAGAGCACCTGCGAGCACCACCTCTTGCCATTCATGGGGAAGGCCCACATCGGCTACCTGCCCAACGGTCGGCTCATCGGCCTGAGCAAGCTGGCGCGCGTCGTGGAAGGCGTGGCACGCCGGCCGCAGGTCCAGGAGCGGATGACCGAGACGATCGCCGACCTTCTCGTCGAGGAGCTCAAAGCGCGCGGGGTGGCGGTCGTCATCGAAGCGGTGCATACTTGCATGACGGTTCGGGGCGTCCGCAAGCCGGGGAGCGTCTGCGTCACCTCCGCCATGAAGGGGGTATTCCGCTCCAGCCCCTCAACCCGTGCGGAGATCATGACGCTCATCTACGGCGACCGCCGCTGAGGGGCGGTCCAAGCGTTGGTTGCTACCCGCCGGTCGTGCTTGCCCGGGACCCGATTCGAGCGGTAAGCTTGAAGGATGATCAGCCGGCTCGATCCCCAGCGCGAGCGGATTCAGGCCGACCTCCGCGGCCTGTTGGCGGGGGAGGTCCGCTGCGACGACATCGCCCTGCAGCTCTACTGCACCGACGGGAGCCTCTACGAGGTGCGGCCCCTGGCAGTGGTCCGCCCTCGCAACGCCGCCGACGTAGCCGCATGTGTCCAGTATGCCGCCGAGACCGGGCTACCCCTCAGCGCCCGCGGCGCGGGCTCGGGCCAGGCCGGCGAGTCGCTCTGCGCGGGGCTGGTCCTCGATTTTTCCGCCCACATGCGGCGGATCATGCATATCGGCGAAGAGACGGTTCGCGTCCAGCCGGGGGTGGTCGTCGAGCGGCTCAATGCCCACCTGCGCCGCAGCGGGCGGGGCTTTGGTCCCGACGCCGGCTCGAGCCTGGTCAACACGGTGGGGGGCGCGGTGGCCGTCGACGGCGCCGGCCGCCACTACCTGGGATACGGCGCTGTCCGCGATCACCTCATCGGCCTGGAAGTCGTGCTCGCCGACGGCACGGCCATCTCCGCGGGCCGCGAACCACTCTGCGACGGCCGCAGCCGCGATCCCGACCCCCGCAAGCGGCAACTCGTCGACCACCTCGCAGACCTGCTCCGGAAGAACCAGGAGCTTATCGACCATCACTCTCCCCGCGTAGCCGTAGACCGCAGCGGCTATCGCCTCGACGGTGTCCTCACCAAGGATTCCTTCGACCTGGCAAGGATGCTGGCGGGATCGGAGGGGACGCTGGCCCTCTGGACCGAGGTGGAGTTGGCGACCCAGCCGCTACCCGGGGCCGTCGGTGCCGTGCTGCTGATGTTCGACAGCCTCGACCGGGCCGCTCGCGCCGTTCCCGAGGTGCTCGGGCACCGGCCCTCGAGCTGCGACCTCTTCGATCGCCGGCACCTCAGCCTGGCCCGCGAGAGCGAGGTCCGATTCGACACGCTCATTCCCAAGCACGTCGAGGCCGTGCTCCTGGTCGAAGCCGCCGGCGCCCAACCTCGCGAGGTCCGCCGCCGGCTGCTGGAGCTCGTCGACGAGGTGGTGCACCGCAAGCGTCTGGCCCTCGACGCCCGCCAGGCTTTCGAGGTCGGCGAGCTGGAGCTCTTCCGCCAACTGGCAGTCAAGATTCCGCCGGCACTATACCGCATGAAGGGGGCGCGCCCGCTGCCCTCCGTCGAAGACGCCGCCGTCCGCCCCGAGAACCTCGCCGAGTTGATCGCCCGTACGCAGAACGTGCTCAAGCGGCATCAGCTCACGGCGGCCATGTCTGCCTACGCCGGCCAGGGCCAGCTCCACGTTTATCCCTTTCTCGACCTCGCCGACCCCCGCGACGCCGAACGCCTCGGCAGCCTGACGGACGACCTCTGCGAGGTGGTGTTGGGACTGGGGGGGACGATCAGTGGGGAACGGGGGGTCGGTCTGGCGCGCACCCCCCTCGTCGGCCGCCAGCACGGTCCGCTGTACGAGGTCTTCCGAGAAATCAAGCGGATCTTCGATCCTCAGGGCATTCTCAACCCGGGTAAGGTCGTGGGCACCGATCCGCGCCTCCACCTGCGGAACCTGCGGCCCACGGTGGCCGCCCCCCGCCGAGAGGCGGGGGAAGAGACCGGCGGCGAACGAGGCGCCCTCCGCGACCTCGTCGAGCTGCAGCTCGACTGGGAGCCCTCGCAGGTCGTCGAGGCCGCCCGCCAGTGCCACGGCTGCGGGGAATGCCGCACCCAGGGCAGCGGCCTGCGAATGTGCCCCATCTTCCGCATCCTCCCCGCCGAAGAGGCCTCGCCGCGGGCCAAGGCGAACCTGATCCGCGGCGTCCTCACCGGCCGGCTCGAACTTTCCAACCTCACCAGCGAGGCTTTCAAAGGGGTCGCCGATCTCTGCGTCAACTGCCACATGTGCGTCGTGGAGTGCCGGGCGGAGGTCGACATCCCCAAGCTGATGGCCGAGGGGAAAGGGGCCTACGTGGCCGCCAACGGGCTGCGGTTTTCCGACTGGCTGATGACGCGCGTCGACTTGGTGAGCGCCACGGCCAGCTTTGCCGCTCCCCTGGCCAACTGGGCCCTCGGCAATCGCCAGGTGCGCTGGCTCATGGAGAAGTTGCTGGGCGTCGCCCAGGGCCGCAAGCTGCCCCGCTCCACCTCGCGGCCCTTCCTTCGCCGCGCCGCCCGCCGCCGTCTCACCCAGCCGCGGCGGAAGAGCGACCGCAAGGTGGCCTTCTTCGTGGACACGTACGCCAACTACCACGATCCCCTGCTGGCCGAATGCCTGGTGGCGATCCTCAAGCACAACGGCGTGGCCGTCTACGTTCCCCCGCGGCAGACACAGTCCGGGGCCTCGGCCGTCTCGCTCGGGGCCCTAGACCACGCGCAGTATCTGGCGCGCCGCAACGTCGCCGTCCTCGCCGACGCCGTCCGCCAGGGCTACCACGTGGTGACCGCCGAGCCGGCCGCCGCCTCGTGCATCACCCGCGAATACCCCAATCTCGTCGACGACGACGACACCCGCCTGGTCGCCGACCATACCAGCGAGGCCTGCACGTACCTCTGGCGGATGCACACCGCCGGCGAGCTCCAACTCGACTTCAAGCCCATTGCCGCCACGGTCGGCTATCACGTCCCCTGCCGGCTGCGGGCCCTGGGCGTGGGGGCTCCCAGCGAGAACCTCCTCCGGCTGATTCCCGGACTGAAGGTGCTCCGCATCGAGGCCGGCTGCTCGGGGATGGCGGGGACCTTCGGGCTCAAGCAGGAGAACTACCGCGCCAGCCTCCGCGCCGGCTGGCAGCTCATCTCCCGGCTTCGCGACCCGGCCATCCAGGCCGGCACCACCGAGTGCAGCACCTGCAAGATGCAGATGGAGCAGGGGACGAGCAAACCCACCATCCACCCCTTGAAGCTCTTCGCCCTCGCCTACCGGCTGCCGCCTGCCGACGAAGCGATCCTCAGCCGAGTGAGCGGCGATCTGATCGTCACCTGACCGCCCCCTCCCTTCAATACCCCAACCGCTCCAGCTCGGCCGCGGCCGCTTCGACTTCTTCCGGCGACAACCTGCGGATGCGAATGTCGCCGAGCGCCGAGCGCGTCATGTAGGCACTGATCCCCAGGGGGCGCGAGGGTTCCGACTCGAAACGGATGCCGATGCGGTGGTCTTCGATCCCCTGGGCAACGAACCGCTCGTCGTCGATCCAGGCCTCGATGAGCGAATCGGTGACACGGATGCGGAACGTGTACCAGACCTCGGGCTTGAAGCTGAAAAACCGCGTCGTCGGATTCTCGGCGGCATCGTAGTAATCGATGGTCGACAGGCCTACGACGGACCCCCCCCAACCGCCGGTAACGAACGAACAGTGATCCTCACCCACGGGGAACGTGGTGGTAGCGAAGAAATCGATGCCGTCCAGCCGCATTCCCTCGAGCTCGATCTCGTAATTCGTGCGGGGCACGTCGCCCTGGTACGTGATGCCCGTCATCGGGTGCCCCATATCCAAGAGAATGGTCCCTTCGTCGGTGACGGAGACCTCCCCTTCGCCACCGAACCGAGTGGGCTCCCAGCCCTCCAGCGTCTCGCCGTCGAAAAGCTCGCGCCAGGCGTAGGGATCGGGCTCGGGAGCCGGCGGCAGCTCGTCCGCCGGGGGAGCAACCTCCGGTGCGTCGCCGTCGGCGGGGTGGGCCATCGGCAGGTAGATCACCCCCGGACGCCTTACCGGCCGGCACCAGAGCACCCGCTGCCGAGTGCCCAGAAGCGGGCGGCGGCAGACGACGCGGACGACCCGGTGCTGAGGCACTACGGCAGGCGGCCGGCAGACCTCGCGATCCGTGCGGAGTGCGGGGGCCTCCTCGTCCACGGCGAGCAAGTCGGAGGGCGAAGGCGAGGGCTCGTCGATCTCGGCACCGCTGGCGCGGCGCAGGACCTGTTGGGCGAGGAGAAACGCCCCCCCGAGAAACAGGGTGATGATGAGAAGGCGTTTCAGCCAAAACAAGCCGCGGGGAGAATCAACCACCGCAGCGTCCGGAAGCGGTTGGAACTTGGACATGACTTCGTGCTCCTCTCGAGATTCTCGGTGGCGGCAAGCTACTCGGTTCTCGCCACGGCGCGCGCCGGATCGCCCCGGCCGCCCCTGACAACTACCCCTTAGGGCCAATTTGACACAACGGCCCCAGGAAGTCCAGTCGAAAGAGGGAGAAGGATCGGCAGGTGGAGGGGGGGAGACCTGTTTGCACGCGGAGCCAAGGAACGTTACAATGCAAATTCTGTAGAGGCAGCGGTTCCGGGCGGCCCGTCGGCAAACCGCCGTTTCTTCAGAGGGCGGGCTCTCGAACGACCCATCCCCCTTGACCCCACCCCATTCCCCGTCTCGCCTTCGCACCGCGTCAGGCCGTCCGGGACATAGCCGCGCGGAATCGAGGGGCTGAGTCCCGATCGGCTTCCCGGCAATCCCCCGCCTTCCGAGTAACCAACGACCGCTCCGGCCGCCGTGCCACGCCACACGCCGAAGGCAAGTCCACACCCCTTTCACCATCTTCACCATCGAACGAACCGGTTAACGAGGTAATTGCGCATGATGAACCCACGCAGTCGAACCCATGGTCGAGAGCTCCTCGCCTGCACGGCGGCCTTGCTCGTCTGGATTGCGGCAATGGCCGGTTGCACGCCGGCGGCCGACGACGACGCCGAGCCCCAGCCCACAATCACGACACCGGCCCCGACGGTGACGGCGCCTGCGTGGGAGCCATACGTCGAGGACGAACCCGCCTTCGAGGCCACCACTGAGGAGGAACCGGTAGAAGAGCTCGCTGAGGAGACGCCCGTCGAGGAAGTGCCCCCCTGGGAGCCGGCATTCCCCGTTGATGAGACTCCGACCGAGGACCCCCCTGTCGAGGAGGCACCCACCGAAGAGGCACCCATCGAGGAGGCACCCTTTGAGGAGGTACCCAGCGAAGAGGTCCCCGTCGAAGAAGCGCCGGTAGAGGAGTTGCCCGTCGAGGAGGCTCCCGTCGAAGAAGCGCCGGTGGAGGAGGCCCCTGTGGAAGAAGCGCCGGTAGAGGAGGCCCCTGTCGAAGAAGCGCCGGTAGAGGAGGCCC
>SKOZ01000096.1 GCA_007119795.1 Planctomycetales bacterium
GCCCACCCCGATTGGGACGAGTATCCCCGGATCGTCGGCGGCCGGTACGTCTTCACCGCCGGCGAGATCGACGGCACGGCGGTGGTCCCCTCGAGCTACCGGCACGATGAGGAGATGCCTATCCGCGTTGCCGACGGCGATCACCCCATCACCCGCGGGCTGGAGGACTTCACCATCCGCGACGAGTGTTACAAGGATTACTACCGGGCGCCGGATGTCCGCGTGCTGCTGACCACCGACCATCCCGAAAACGACGAGAGCATCGCCTGGGTGCACCGCTACGGCCGGAGCCCGGTCTTCTACCTGCAACTGGGACACGACCGGCACGCTTACGAGCACCCCGCCTTCCGCGAGTTGGTCCACCGGGGTATCCGCTGGGCTGCGGGAAGGCTGGAATAGCGCCTGGCTTACCCGGCTTGCCGGCTTCGCCGCGGCGGCAGAACTGGTCTTGAACTGGGCGGGGCACTTCTCTAGCATTCGCCCGCCTTACCCTGGCGGCGGGCCCCCTGCCGCCCGTATTGTTCGAAGCCGACTCGATTCCGGGTGCCATTCGTGAGCTCGAACCAGAAAGTCCCCGCCGGTGCGCGCGTGGCGCTCGGTGGAATGGTGCTGTGCGCGATCGTTTTCGCCCTCGCCCACGTGAAGACGGTCGGCGAGGCGCCGCGCGCGGCGGCGGGAGTGCCGGCGATTTTTCGGACGGCCTCCTCGGGCGGCGGCCAACAAGAGGACGCCGCCGCGGCGCAGCCGGTGCGGGCCGCACCGGCTTCCGCCGGCGAATACCGCGTCTACTCCTTGCGCCATCAGCCGGCGGGCGAGACCGCGCGGATGCTCCGCGACATGCTCCCCGAAGACGACGAGGACCGCCACGTGGTGGCCGACGCGGAGTCGAGCCAGGTGCTCGTGCGCGGCGGAGCCGAGACGCAGCGCCTGGCCCGGGAGCTGATCGAAGCCTTCGACGAGGCGCCCCAGCCGCCGCCGGCAGCGGACGAGGAGGCGGTGGTGGCCAGCTACGCGGTTCCCTCCGACCGGCACCAGGCGGTCCTGGCGAGCCTGGAGGCGCGTTACGGCGACCGCCGCGAAGTGCGGATCGGACGCGACCTGGTGGCGGGGCGTATTTTCGTGGTGGCGCCGCCGCAGGTTCAGGCCGAGATTGCCGAAGGGCTCGCCGCCGGCCGCCTTGGGGCCCGCCCGGAGAGTCTCCCGGCCGATGCCGACGCCGAACCGATCGGCCGGGTTCCCACGGTTCCCGTGGAGAGGCGTTACGCGCTGCGCCGGGCTCGCCCCGAGGCGGTCAAGCAGCGGCTCCGCGAGCTGCTCGGGCCGCGGCTGCGGCCGGCCGATCCGCGCGAGGAAGACCCGCAATCGTTCTACCTCGGCGAGGCGGCCGATCCGCAGCGGGCGACGATCGCCTTCGTCCAGCCCGACGGCGTCGTCGCCGTGCGGGGTCCCGAGGGGATGGTGGAACAGTTCGGCCGCCTCTTGGCCCACCTCGACCGACCGCGGACCGCCGACGGCCGCCTCATCCGCTTCCTCCCCATCCGCCACGCCGACCCGGCGCAGATCGAGGAGGCGGTACGCGCCTACCGCACCGGCCGGCTCGACGGCCCCCCGCGCCCCTTCCGCCCGCAGGAGGCGCCCTGGGACGATCCGACGGACTACGAGGACGTACCACCGCTGGACCCCGACCTCCTGCGCGGCGGGGAGGAGAACTCCCAGGGAGCCCATTCCCCGCACGATCCGCCGGGGGCCTTCCCCCGCGAGGGGATCGAGCTGGTGGCCTGGCAGCCGTTCGATGAAGAGGAAGAGGAAGTGGAGCCCTTCGTGGTCGAGGAGTTCCCTCTCGACGATCCCCAAGTGCTCCGCGACCTGGGAATCGACGTCGAGGTCGAGACTCTCCCCGACCTCGACGTGATCATCCTCCGCGGCCGCGAGCGCGACGTGCTGGAGATGATGCGGATCATCGAGGAGATCGAGAGGATCAGCCTGGAAACACGGCCGGAAATCGAGATCTACCCGCTCCGCCATGTCTCCGGGGAGTCGCTGGTGCCCATCATGGCGCAGGTGACCACCGATCTGCTCGGGGGGATGCAGGGGCGGGTGAGCGTTACACCCCTGGGCAAGCCCAACGCGCTCTTGATCATCGGCTGGGGCGAAGCCGTCGAGGCCATGAAGGAGCTCGTCTGGAAGCTCGACCGCCGCGTACCCCCGGAGACCGAGCTGCGCGTCTTCCGCCTGCGGCACGCCCCCGCGGCGCAGACGGCGGGGACGCTCCTGCAGTTCTACGCCGCCCGCCCGGGGCTGGGTACCCAGCTGCGGGTCTTCGCCGACCTCCGCCTCAATGCCCTCGTCGTGCAGGCGGCGCCGCGGGACATGGCCGAGGTCGCCTACTTCATCGAACGGATCGACACGGACCACACGGAGGCCGTGGTGCAGGCGCGGATCTTCAAGCTGGAGAACACCCTGGCCGCCGACATTGCGGCCACCTTGCAGCAGGCGATCGACGCCGCCCGGGGGGTGGGCATGGAGAAGTCCTCGGCGCTCGAGCTCCTCACCGTCGACCCGCTCGGCGAGCGGATCGTCCGCTCCGGCGTGCTGGCCGACGTCCGCATCACACCCGACGCGCGGGCCAACACGCTGATCGTCTCGGCGCCCGCGGAAACCATGGACCTCCTGGAAACGCTGATCGGCGAGTTGGACGTCCCCACGGCCGTGGCCCAGATTCGGGTCTTCCGCGTGGTCAACGGCGACGCCGCGGCCCTGGTGCAGATGCTCATGACGCTGCTGCCCGCGCAGCCGCTGGCCACCGGCATGCAACTGGCCGAAGGCGATCCCTCGCTGGCACCCCTGCAATTCTCCGTCGACGCCCGCACGAACAGCATCGTGGCCACCGGTTCCGAGGGGAACCTGGAGCTCGTCGAGGCCCTCATCGTGCGACTCGACCTGCCCGACCCCCTGGCGCGGCAGACGACCGTGATCCGCCTGAAGAACGCCCCCGCGAACGAGGTGGCCGTGGCGGTCAATGCCTTCCTCAGCAGCGAGCGGGCCCTGGCCCTGGCGGCGCCTGGCGTGATCCCCGCCTATCAGCAGATCGAACAGGAGGTCATCGTCGTCCCGGAGATGATCAGCAACGCCCTGATCGTCAGCGCCTCGGAGCGGTTCTTCGACCCCGTCGTGGAACTGATCGAAGAGCTCGACGCCGAGCCCGCCCAGGTGATGATCCAGGTACTCATCGCCGAGGTGACGCTGGGCGACCACGACGAGTTCGGCGTCGAGCTCGGCCTGCAGGACTCGCTCCTCTTCGACCGCAGCGTCCTCAGTGCCGACGGCCGCACGCTCGATCCGGGGTTCGAGTTCGTGGAAAGGTCTCCAGGAAACTCCGCGCGGCCCGAATCCCTGCAGACCCGCGATCGCGTGGCCGGGCAGGGGGTCTCCCAGTTCAATATGGGACGGGTGAGCCCCGAACTGGGCTGGGGCGGCCTCATCCTCTCGGCGAGCAGCGAGAGCGTGAGCGTGCTCATCCGCGCCCTCCAGGAATCGAATCGGCTCGACGTCATCAGTCGCCCCCAAATCATGACCCTGGACAATCAGCCCGCCTGGATCCAGGTAGGCCAGCGGTTCCCCCGCATCGTCTCGACGCAGTTGACGCAGTTTGGACAGACCAATGTCGTCGATCTCGACGACGTCGGCCTCATCCTGGGCGTGACTCCCCGGGTCAGCCCCGAGGGCGTGGTGGTCATGGAGGTCGACGCCATGAAGTCCGAGATCGGCCCCGAGGCGGACGGCACGCCCATCGCCGTCAGCGAGGGCACGGTGATCCGCTCGCCGCCCATCAACATCACCACGGCGCAGACCACCGTGAGCGCGGCGACGGGGGAGACGATCGTCATCGGCGGCTTGATCACGAAAAACACCCGCCGCATGCAGCGAGGCGTACCGTACCTCTCCGACATCCCCATCCTGGGCCTTGCCTTCCGCTACGACCTCATGGCCACCAATCGGACCGAGCTGCTGATCATCCTCACCCCCCACGTCATCCGCACCCCGGAAGACGCCGAGCGGATCAAGCGGGTGGAATCGGCGCGGCTCCACTTCTGCCTGGCCGACGTCAACGCCATCCACGGCGAGTCGGGGCTCTGCGTGGCCGGCGACTGCTCCTCGGCCGACACGCAGGTCATCTACCCGCACGTCGACCCCCGAGGGCGGGGCGTCCAGCCGCAGCCCACGCTGGCCCCGCCTGAGGAACCCTGGCCGGCCGAGGGAGAATTCCTGCCACCCGGGGCTCGGATCCTCCGCGACATGCCGCTCGAAGGCGATGATGACGTCTTCGAGGAACCGCCCACCATCCCCCCGCACCATGATGGCGGTACCAACGGCGCAGCGCTGCCGCCTCCCGCGCCCGCCCCTGCCGCCCGCGGCCCCTTCTCGGCCATGAATCCCTTCCGCGCCTGGAAACACCAACGCGCCGAGCAGACGGACGGTCTCCGCCTGCAAAACGTCGGGGCCGCCGAGGAGACCTCACGATTCGGGGGGCTGGGGCTCTGGCGCCGATAGCCAACGGGAACAGCGAACCGCCCCTTGCAGGCCGGGCGTTCCTGTCCGACCCCAGGGGACGACGGGAGACCGATCGACGGCCGGTGGCTGGAAACGAGCGCTGCATCCTCGTCACCCACCACTCGCCACGCACCACCCACCACTCACTTCCGGCACCATGAACCACCCTTGCTGGCAACGCGCTGCCGCCCCCTGCCGCCTCGTCGTCGCCGCATTGCTGGCCGCGGCGCAGGCGGGATGCTCGACGCTGGAGCTGCCCCCCGAGGTGCCCCTGCTGGGGATCGAGGCCCGGCCGCAGCCTCCCTCGCGGATGACCGACTTGTGGAGCTACGTCGTGCTGCGTCAGCCGGGCGAGACGAGTGTCCGCGGCTTCGGCGGGCGGATCATGTTCTACGGGCGGACGAGCCATCGGCCCGTCCGCGTCGAAGGGACGCTCACGGTATTCGCCTTCGACGCCGACGAAGACGATCCGGACAACGTGATCCCGGAAAAGAAGTACATCTTTACTCCCGAGCAGTTCGCCCGCTATTACAGCCGTTCCGACTTGGGGCACTCGTACAGCGTTTGGCTGCCCTGGGACGAGGTGGGTGGGCCGCCGCGGAACTTGAGCCTGATCGCCCGCTTCGAGTCGGCGACCGGAGAGACCGTCTTCGGCCAGCCGTCCAGCCAGAAGCTGCCCGGATTCGGGAGCAAGTCGAAACAGCCCCCCGAACCACAGGCATCAGACCGCACGGAGGCAGGCGGCGACGAGGACCAACCTTCGCCCGCAGCCGAGACAGAACCCGCGGCGGCGAGGACCGATAGCATCGTGCTGCCGCCGCAGTTCAGTCGCCAACTGCTGGGGACCGCGGCGCCCGCCCGCTCCGCTTCAGACGGCGGGAAGGATAAGGAGCCTGCCGGGCTGCGCTCCGGCGACACCCCGCCTCCTGATACGCAAACGAAAGAGCTGCCAAGCGATCCCGACGCAGCCGCCGAGGAGGAGCCTGCCGACGCGCCGCCACCCGACCCCGACGCAGCCGCCGAGGAGGAACCTACGGACTCCCCGCGCCCTGAATCACCAGCTCATTCTGTACTCGAGAGATTCCGGGCTCAAACCGGACCAGACGCTCCGCGAGGTCGCGTTCCGACGCAGAAACCACTTCACCCCGCAGCGTCGCCGTCCGCTCCTCCAGCGACACCTCGATTGCCGAATTGAAGCGCCGGGTGAGGATCTCCGCAACCTCCTGCGAGGCGGCCTCGGCCCGGGCCGTCACCTGGGCAGGCTCCACCTCCTGGGCGAGCATGTCCATGCTGAGCCGCGGCGTGTAGAGGTTCAAGCGGCGCGCGGGCTGGGCACCGCGGTTGATGGCGGCGGCAGCGGCGTCGTTGTTATTGATCGCCGGACGCGCCGCTGCGGCTTGCGCAGCGGCCGCTTCCGCCGCTTGGATGGCCTCGGCGGTTTGCCCGCCGCGGCCCCCGATGAAGGTGCTCGGATCGGCCGGGGCTCCCGCACCGACGAACGCGCCGGGGTCGCGGGCATCGCGGAGGGCGCGCAGTCCCATGCCGAAGCCCTCCATGCCCATCGGCGCCACACCAGGCGGCCCGCCGCCCTGCCCGCGCATCTGCGCTATGGGGTTGCCCATGGCCGGCCGCTGCTGAGCCTCTGCGGTCGAGACGGCTAGTGCCGCCACCGCCAGAACGAGCGTTCCCAGCGTACGCATCGCTTCGCTCCTTTCCCCCCCCAGGCTGTCGCCCCCTTTACCCTTCCCTGGAACGCAGTCCGCGAACAGAAAGTTACTACAGTATTTTACCGCATCGGGAAGGCGCCTGCCAACAGGGTTCCTCGTCGAAAAAACCCTCTTGCAGCCCCACCCCGGCAGGCGGCCTGCTAAGATGACTATTTCGACGGTCCGCCCATCGCGGCTCCGCAAAAACGCCCCCAGGAACCGATTCTCTCATGCGATTCCCCCTGCTGCTCGACCCCGCGCCCTTTCGCCTCGACGTGGGAGCGATCCTCCATCCCACCACGATTCCCCTCGACGATGCGGTGGCGGATTCGGCTCGGACCCTCGTTGGCCAGGCCGAGTCGGTGGCCCGCCCGCGGGCCTTCCTGCGGGCGGCACGGGTCGATCGCCTGGGAGACGATGGGGCTGTCGTCGTGGGAGGGGTACGACTGGTGAGCCATCTGCTGCAGCGCCAATTGGAGGGTAACGCCGTCGTCTATCCCTTCCTGGCGACCTGTGGGCGAGAACTGGACGCCTGGGCGGCGGCAATCGACCCCTCGGACCTCCTGGGCCGCTATTTCGCCGAGGTCATCAAGGAACATGCCGTACAACAGGCCGTCGCCGCAGCCTTGGACCGCCTGCAACCGGCTCTGGACGGCCAAGCCGTGGGGATCATGAACCCCGGCTCGCTCGAGGATTGGCCGCTGACCGAACAGGCGAGTCTCTTCCGTCTCTTCGAGGGGCAAGATCGGGAACTGGGCGTAACGCTCACGGAGAGCTCCCTGATGGTTCCCACGAAGTCGGTCTCAGGTCTGGCGTTTGCCAGCGCGACGGGCTTCGTGCCCTGCCAACTCTGCTCCCGGCCCGACTGCCCCGGCCGCCGCGCCCCGTACAACCCCGCCGAGCACCCCTAAGTTAGGTCATTAATGTTACCCGCAACGGGTACAGGGCGTCTACCCCGGTTCAGACTCGCATCGCAACCGAGTGCTGCTCCGCAAGACCCGGTCCATTAGGGGGGGTCGATTCACTGTATTACGGAGCATCTCGGCGGCAGAAGAGGAACTCGTTGCACCCCATCCGCCGGCCGCAAGTCGTGAGCTTCTCGAGGACGAGCCCCCGGTCGCGGAAGAATTCGACGACGGCCTCCGGCCGGGCGACCTCGAAGGGATAGCCCCCCAGCCAGTCCCAGGTATCGTGCCAGAGCGACATGCCGCGGGGAGCCGGGCCGCGGCCAGAAAGCTTTCGCACCAGCCAGCGGGCGCCGAACAGGTAGGGGACGTGCACCGTAGCGAGCAGGGTCGCGGCCACGCGGCTCCTGTTGTAGGCCCGCTTGACGAGCCCCCAGTAGCGGCTGATCCAGCCCTGGTCGTTATAGACGGCGAGGAAGAGCCGCCCCTCCGGCGCCAGGCAATCGACGACGTTGGCGAAGGCCGCGTACATATTGCCGGTGTGGTGCAGCACGCCCCAGGCGTAGACGACGTCGAAGCGGCCCAGCCCGGCCAGGTATTCCCGGTCGAGCACCGAGCCCTCTTCGACAGTCCAGTGGGAATCGCCGCTCGCATAGCGGCGCCGCAGCTCGGCGGTGCAGGCGACCGACTGGGGATCGTAGTCGAAGGAGTGGACCTGGGCGCCGAGGTTGCGGGCGGCCAGACTGAAGAGCCCGCTGCCGGCGCCCACGTCGAGAAAACGCTTCCCTTCGAGGCTCGTCACCTCGAGCATCGCGCAGAGCGACTGCTCGGCCTGGCGGATCCGCTCGTCGTCGAGCACCTCCAGGAACCGCGACCAGTTCTCGCCGAAGGCGAAGCGGTTCCCGGCACAGGTTTCTTCAGCATGTTGCGAAGGCATCGACGGGCCTCGGCGGAAAGCTCGCGGGCAGGTACTCGTTGCCCAGAACGCATATTATCACGACACCGTCTCTCGCAGTCCACGGTGGTCGGGGCCCAATGTACGCCGCACAGGCCCTGTGCGGTGCACCGTAATGTACGCCGCACAGGCCTCTGTGCGGTGCAGCGATGGGGAGGACGTGCCATTAGAATGGGACCTGGTGGGCCAGACGATCACGGCTTGGCAGGATCCACTCGGGCTCGGCACGGCACAGAGGCCTGTGCCGCGTACTATAATGGCCCTGTGCGGTGCAGCGATGGGGAGGACGTGCCATTAGAATGGAGCCTGGTGGGCCAGACGATTACGGCTTGGTAAGCTCGACTCGGATTCGGCACGGCACAGAGGCCTGTGCCGCGTACTATAATGGCCCTGTGCGGTGCAGCGATGGGGAGGACGTGCCATTAGAATGGGACCTGGTGGGCCAACGGATCACGGCTTGGCAGGATCCACTCGGGCTCGGCACGGCACAGAGGCCTGTGCCGCGTACTATAAGGGAATAGCGGGAGGAACAGCGATGTGTGTGAGGCCGGTTGCGCGGATGGGTTGGGGGATCGTCGCATTGGGGTGGCTGGCGATTGCCGGCGGCGTGGCGGCGGGGGAGACGCCGTTTCTGGCCTATGGGACCGGCGGGACGGACGTGGTCGTCACGCACCGGGGCGAGGAGTATCTCCGCCTTCGCCTGGTCGCCTGGGGACCGAACTGGGCCTGGACGGGGATGCAGGGCGAGCCCCGCAACGAAGCGGGCGCCGCCGCAGCGACCTTCACGGGCACGATGGGCGGGACGGGAGTACCGTTCCAGATCGCCGTGCGTGCGGGCCGCCCGCAGCAGGATCGCCTGCACTTCGAATACCGGCTCGCGGCCGAGGCCGATACGGAACTGACCGCCGTGGTCGTCGAGCTGGTGCCGGGGCGCACCTTCCATGGCCGCGAGGTGGTGGTCACGGCGCAGGGCGAGCAGCGGCAGGTGCCCTGCCCCTTCGAGCGCCGCGGGTTGGGGAGCGGCGTCGAGACCGTCGCGATGACCGACGCGGCGGGCGGCTCGACCGTCTTGCGGTTCGACCCGCCCGCGGAGATCACCTCCGACGGCGCCGCGCGGATCGCGCTTGCCGCGGGCCGGCTCGCGGGCGGTGAGACGAAGCGGCTGGCGCTGACCGTGGCGCTGCCGGCGGCGACGGCGTGGTATCCCACCGCGGCCGATCTCCCTGCGGAACCGGGCATCGACGCGTGGTATCCCTGGGAAGGGAGCGGCGGCGGGGCCGAGGGTGTGCTCGCCATGGACGACTGGTTCGACGCGCCCGCGGGCCGCCACGGGCGGATCGTCGCCGAGGGGGACCGGCTCGTCTACGACGGCCGGCCGATCAAGCTCTGGGGGCTGAACGTCTGCTTTGCCGCCTGCGCACCGGAGCGGGCGCTGGCCCAGCGGCGGGCCGCCTTCTACCGCCGGCACGGCATCAACAGCGTCCGCCTGCACAAGTACGCCGACGGTCCGGGCTGGGCGGGCATCCTGTCGCCGGAGAGCTTTGTCGAGTTCGACGCCGAGGCGCTCGACCGCCTGGACTACTTCGTGGCGCAGCTGAAGGAGGCGGGCATTTACGTGAAGCTCTCGGCCCACTTCGGCGCCCAGAAGCTGGGGCCCGCCGAGATCGACCGCTTCCCCTTCATCGAGGAATTCGGCCGCACGGGCAACGACCGCCGCGTGACCACCCCGCACAGCGCCGTCCACTATTCGCCCGAGCTGCAAGCATTGCAGGCCGAGCAGATGGTGAACCTGCTCCAGCACCGCAACCCCTACACCGGCCTCACCTACGCCGAAGACCCCGCGATAGCCTTCGTCGAGATCATCAACGAGCAGAGCATCCTCTTCTACACCTCGATGGCACCCCTCTCGGCCAGCCCCACGCTGCGGCGGCAGGTGGCGGCCCGCTTCTGCCAGTGGCTCCGCGCCCGGTACGGCAGCCACGAGGGCCTGCGAGCGGCCTGGGGCGAGCGGGCCTTCGACAGCTTCGCCGGCGAGCTGCCCGCGGCGGCCGGCGAGCACCTGGACAAAGAGAACATCCTCCCCCTGGGCAACCCCTGGTACTGGGACCCCGACCAGCTTGCCGGGTCGCAGGCCTTCCGCCGGCAGCGGCTGCTCGATACCCTCGAGTTCCTCTACGATTTGCAGAACGAGTTCTACGACGGCTTCGTCGCCGCCGTGCGCGGCGCCGGCTACGAGGGGGAGATCGTGGCCTCGAACTGGCAGGCGGGCCGCGCCCTGAGCCACTTCGCCAACCTCCACTCCGACCACCGCGTGGGGGCGATCGACCGCCACAACTACTTCGGCGGCGACGTGGCCAACGCCTCGATGCTCGCCCGCGCCGGCTCGGGGATGCTCAGCAGCGGCCTGCAGCAGACGGCCGGCCGCCCCTTCATGCTCTCCGAGTGGATCCACGTCCACCCGAACGAGATGGGCGCCGAGGGGCCGGCCATTTTGGGCGCCTACGGCATGGGGCTGCAGGGGTGGGACGTCTCCTACATCTTCCAGAACCGCGACGACGGCGGCTTCAGCAACCGCATCGGCCGCGACCAGTGGGACGTCACGGCACCGCAGGTGCTGGGGCTGTTTCCCGCCGTATCCCGCCAGGTGCTGCGCGGCGACGTGCGGGAGGCCGAGGCCGTCGCCGTGCGGAACGTGCACGTGCCGTCGCTCTTCGCGGGCGAGTTGGGATTCGACGACCGCGTCGAACAGGGGCACGACGTCAAGGAGCTCGACAGCAGCCACGTCCCCGCCGCCGCCCTGGCCGTGGTCCGCAACCTGGTCGACTTCACCGCGGAACCGGCCGAGACCGAACCTTTCGATCTCACGCCCTACCGGCGTGCCGGCGGCTTCCTGGCCTCGACCGGCCAGCTCCACTGGCGGGAGGCGGACGAGGTGCGGGGCGGGCGGTTCCTGGTGAACACCCCGGCGACCAAGGCCGTGGTCGGCTTTGCTCGCGGCGAGGTCTGCCGGCTGGGCGCGGTGACCATCGAGCCGCAGAGCCCCTTCGCCGCCATCTACGTCACCGCCCGCAGCCCCCAGGGGACCATTGCCGAGGACGGCGATCTCTTGATTGTCGCCCTGGCGCGGGCGCGGAACACGGGGATGACCTTCTCGCCCGACGGCCGCCAGCTCCTGGAGCAGGGGAGCCCGCCGATCCTCATCGAGCCGGTGAAGGCGCGGATCACCGTGGCCCGCCCGGGAACGCCCCGGCTGATCCACCTGGACCACGACGGCCGCGCGACCGACCGGACGATTCCCGTGGAAGACGGCTCCTTCACCATCGACGGCGCCCGCGACCGCACCCCCTATTACCTGCTCCGCTACGCAGCGCCGCCGGCCGGGTAGTACAGGCGGATGCCGTGATAGCGGAGCAGGGCGATCGCGGCTACGAGGAGCAGCAGGTGCTCGCCGGTCAGTGGCAGGCCGCCGCCAAAAAAATCGGCGGACATGCGGAGTCCCAAGAGCAAGAGAAAGAAAAACGGCACCAGGATGATCACGGCAGGGACGACGGCGCGTTCGGGCCGAGCAGGCCACTGGTAGAGCAGCCCGAACCCGAACACCGCAGGGAAGAGGTAGGCCACCGTGAGCAGGATCACCAGCCAGGCGAGCATCGCATCGCTGGCTGCCGTCGGCCATGGCACGACGGAAACGATCGCACCCACCGCAGCGAAGACGATCATCCACCCCAGCAACTGGGCCGTGGAAAACTGCAGCGGCCGCCGTTGGTTCGCTGAGGGGCCACGGCCCGGTACCCCGAGCGTCAGCCCCGCCGTCATCCGGAAAAAGGATAGGCAAACGGTCACTCCCCCCAACATCAGGAAGGGATGCCCTGCCACCTGCCATCGTGCCGCCGGCTCCGCCAGCAGGGCACAGACGAGCACGGTCACAACGGCCGTACCCGTCAGCCCGGCCAGCACCCGCAGCCAGGCAGCACCCCTTCCCATGGCGACCCAGAGCGCCAGGAGGTCGACCTGGACGAGAAATATGCCCCAGAGCAGAGTCGCGAAGGAAAAGGAACTCTTCAGCGCGGCGAACGGGCTCAGTGCCGGCGGATACAGGGGCGCCATCAGCATCAATCCGAATGCGATGAGCACCAAAGCCATCGCCAAGGTCACCAGCACAACGGCGGTCCGGAAGTGAGACGATCGGCGGTCGGGGTTGGTCATTCGAGACTGCCCGGCAAAGGTGAACCCATCCCGGCCCAAGAGCCGGGATCGGATCCATTGTATGTCCCATAGCGGCCCATCGACACACCTGCGCCGATCTAAGTGGGTTATCAAAAAAATTGGACAGTACAGTGTCGCGTATCGCCTGGAAAAACGGCTGTCCTCGTGGTGGCAAGTGTCCAAGAATATTTCAAACCCACTTAGCTCCGTCCGGAGGCCTAACATGTGGACGTGGAGTGGGAGAGCCGGATCCCGTGATAGCGGAGCAGGGTGATCGCGGCGGTGAGGAGGACGAGGTGTTCGAGGGTAACGGGCAGGACGTCTGTGCGCGCAACGCGCGCCACCACGAGGACGCCGATCGCCACCACGATCATGCCGCTGATCACGCCGAGCGCGAACGCCCGCAGGACCTGGAGCGTGCTCCGCCCGAGCGCGAACCCAGGCGAGCGAAGATCGAACGCGGCGCGGCCGCGGGCACGCCACGGGTAGAGGAGTGCGAGCATGAACGGCAGCGAAGGGAAGGCGTAGCCGAAGGCCCCGAGCAGGGCGGAGCCCGGCGACGTCTGCGCCCGCACCGTCTCGGCGAGGATGGTGAAGACCGCGGCCGCTACGGCGACGACCGTGGTCCAGCCCAGCAGGCTCGCCACGGAGAACTGCCACGTTCGCCGCTCGGCCACGCGGGGAGAATCGGGGGCGGTGAGCGAGAGTCCCCAGAGCCCGCGGACCATGCCGAGCAGCGCGGTCGTCGCGGCCAGGGCCAGGAAGGGATGCCCGGCCGCGACCTCCCAGTCCTCGGGTGTGATCAGCAAGCCCTGGACCAGCACGGTCACGACGCTCCCTCCCGCCAGCCCCACCAGCGCCCGCAGCCATGCCGGGCCGCTCCCCATAACGATCCACAGGGCCAGCAGGTCCACCTGGACCAGGAGCACGCCCCACTGCAGCGCCTCGAGCGTCAACGGAGCCGCGGTGGCAACGGCCCGCCCGATCGCCGCCGGCTCGGAGAGGCCGGCGAGCGCCAAGAGGACCAGCAGCACGTTGGCCATCCCCGCCGCAATCACCAGCAGAGCGACGGCCCGGCGAGCGTTCGATTGGCGAACGGCTTCGGTCATGCAACAGTCCGGGAGTGGTGCGGGTGCCTGCGGCGGCGCAGCGAGGTCACGATACTCTCGCCACCTCATCCGTTGCCACCGAACCGGTCGGCCTGGTGATCGTCATGAGAACGCCGGCGGGGAGAGGCCGGGGCGGAGCCCGGCTGGCGGCGGGGCTGCCGTCAGTGGGCAAGACGGCGCGCCTATTCCGTCGTCCGTCCGATACGCGCGATCTCTTCGACGATGCCGTTGGTCAGTTCGGCCAGCGCGACTCGTACCTCGTCCAGGTCGCGCGCGTGCAGTAGCCCGGCCGCACACAGGGGGAGCAACGCACCTTTGGCGAAAGCGGTTCCGCGCCACGCGCGTTTCAGTTGCACCAGCACCCGGCCGCGGTCCAAATGATCACCAGCCGACGGCGAGAGCGCCTGGGCCAAACCGCCTGCGATCTCGCCCGCGGCATGCATGAGCGTGCGCGTCTGCTGCGATTCCGGCTCGCCGAGGCCTTCGAACCGATGGTGCAGCCGCAGCCATAGATCGGAAGCCGCCTGTTGCAGCGGATGCCGCTCACGATCCTCCTCGAGCCGGTCGTCGCTGCCGATCTCCGGTGGCAAGCTCTCGCGCCACGCCTCGTCCACCTCATCCTCCGGCCCGCCCCAGAGCTCAGCCAACTCGTCATCCCAGTCCTCCAGCCCCTCGCGGAACGTGGCCGAGTCGTCGGCTGCATCCGGCGGGTCGGCTTCGCCGTTCGGCTCGTCGATGCCCTCGTTGCGCAGCGCGTCTTCGAACGCCGTGGAGTGGTCCAGCCCCTGCTGCAACTGCTCTTCCATCGCCCGGTGCAGCCGTTCCTGGTTGCGGCGCTGTTCCTTGTAGAAGGCGTCCCACTGCGCCTCATTCAGCTCGTCGCCGCCGGACGGGTCGTCCCAGTCCACCGGCGGATGCTCCGGCGGTCGGCGCAGCGTCTTGTGGACTTGTTGGGCAATCCGCTCCATGCGCGTCGCCAGAATCTCGGGATCTTCGGCAGCTTCGGCGCTGAGCCCGCTCTGCTGCAGGCCTTGGCGTAAGGCGTCGATCAACGCCCGCGTCCGATGGAAATTGCGGACCAACGCCGGCAGGTCGCGGGTATCCCAATAGCCGCCGTCGTCAATGACCGTCAGATCGAGGAAGAACTCTTGTTTCAAGAACGTCAACAACTCGATCAGCGCCGCGTGGCCTTCGACCGAGCCGAAATGCGTCTTGACGGAACAGTAGGGGGGATCTGCAAAGGGTCCTTGTTCGGCTGTCTCGATTTCGGTCAGCGGGATCAACCATCCCTCCGGCGACAGAAGCAGGCTGGTGGTTTCCTGGCCGGGCGACAGGTCGAGCAGCAGCCCGCGGACGAGCCGCGTCGGATCGTGATCCGCCGTGCTCCGCCACACCTGAGCCGACGCTCCGATCTCCAGTGCCATATCCAGCACGCGGTCCTCGAACTCCTCGACGCGCTCGCGGTCCGCGATGCTGCCGCGATAGTAGACTGTAATGCCCATCTCGTATGTGTCCTTTTGCGATGTGCGATCGTCACGCATCCACGCGCAGACCGCCATGGTCATGTACCGGCCAAGCGGGCGGGGTGGCACGGACGGGCGGGAGTGAGGGTGTGTGCCATTGGCTTTGCCTGTGCCGAAGCGGCGGTTGATGTTCCACGTCTTCGCCCTCTACCTCATCCGTTACCACCGAACCGATCGGCCTGGTGATCGTCATGAGAACACCGGCGGGGGGAGGCCGGGGGCGGAGGTCTGCGGGCGCGGCAAGGCGCCAATATACTCCATGTGATCGTCAACCACGATCCACACTCCATCCCGCAATTGCAGCCGTACCTGCATCGTCACTTCACCGCGACTCCAGCTCGACCTCAGCGAGCGTCAGCCAGCCCTGGGCGTCCGCGTCCTGCGTGCGATTGGCGAAGCGGACCGGCCGGCCGTTGGGCAATGGGTTGGGGACGCGCAGGACCAGCTTGTAGCGGCCGGCCGGGACGTCGGAAAGGTCCAGCTTCTCGTGCCAGGAGCGGGGCGGATCGCCGGGGAGCAAACCGGTGAGCCTCCCGCCGCCGCAGAAGGACTTGACGAGGCCGCCATCGATGCCCAGCAGACCGAATTCGACCGGCCAATCGTAATAGAACGGCGCCACGCCGCGGTTCTCCAGCTCCACCTGCACGGACAGAACGCCTTCCGTCAGCGGGCCGACGGTCGCGGCGGGCACGTGGAATTCGTACCCCATCCGCCGGACTTCCTCCTCGGCACGTCGGATCCGGGCCTCGTTCCTTTCCTGCCCTCTTCGGAACATCCCACTGTCCATCAGCCAGGTCACGCGGGTCGCTTCGACGCAGGCGCGAAAATCCTGGATCCGCGGATCACCGGGGTCTGCATCGAAGACCCGGCCCCATGCCTCGGGACGGATTTCCCCGCCGATCGGCTGCGTCTTCCACTTCTCCCGCGCCTCGGGACCGGCCGCTCGGAGCAGCGCCATGAAGAACCAGCTGTCAGACCCTCTTCCCGTTTCCAGGGTCGCCCAGGCGAAGGAATCGTCATGATAGCCGAAAGGGCGTGCGGCGTTCGCGGCCCTTTGGGAGTGGTTCTCCCCGGTGGGATAGCGCAGCAGCACCGGCGTCGTCTGGAATGCCGCTTCGTAGGCGTCCATCACTTCGATCTGCACCTCTTTGCTGGCAAACAGCTCGCCGCGAGGATGGGTATGCCACTCGCCCCAGGTTCCCAGCAGCCCGGCGGTGATGAAACCGATTCGAGGATCGCCGTCGTATCTCTCTCCCAGCGCGGCGATGAACTGCTGCATCGCGCTGCGCAGATTGGCGTCGGCATAGTCGGGCGTCTCGACCTCGCTCGGCGGAAGAGGCTGTGTGTTCGTGTTGAGGTAGCGGTGGACCTTCAACCCGTCCTCGATGAGGAACTCGGGGATCACCCCTTGCCTGCCGGGATACTCCAGGTAGACGCGGAAGACCGCCTGGTGCCCACGGCCCGCAATGGCATCGAGCAGGTCCTCGAGCGGCTGCCAATCAAACTGGTCGTATCCCTTCACGAGGGCTGAAAAGGGAAGGTAGCTGAACTCCATGCTGTGCGGAAATCCGTCGCGGCGGTCACCCGCATAGGGAACGAGCCCCTTGAGCGGATTGTCCACCGGCGCCGGGGCATACTCGAGCGCGTATCGCACCGCGTCGCCCGCGAAGGCCTGCGAGAGCAGTAGTGCATGCGTGGCCAGCGCAAGAAGAACGAATCGTCTCATGGGAAGAGTCCTTTACCATACTCTGGTCGTAAGCCCTGCTGCGCGCCCCCCGGGATCGCGCATCCTCCCGATCCAGGTGGATCGCGGGGTGCGGAGTACAAACAAGAGGGCTTCCGAGTCGAACATGGAAGCGGTCGTCCCATGGTCCCACCTTCCAGGCAGAAGCCCGAATGACGATTATCGAGGTCGAGGATCGGTCTTGCAACCGCCGTGGCCGTTGCTTGCACGTCGCGCCGCCCGCGACTACCTTGGGGCTTGGCAGGGGAAGGCGTGGCTCGAGGGGTCGGCCGGGGAGAATTGCGGGCCATGGGGCGAAGGCTGGTTTCGGCACAGGCATGGGGTGGAAGGGAAGCGAACATGGCAGCGATTGAGGATCGAAGCAGTCTTTGGCGGGGGGAGCGCCCTTCGCCGGTGCGGCGATTGTTTGGGAAGGGCGTGGTGCTGCTTGCCCTGCTGGGGGCTGCCCTCGCCGCGCCGGCGGCTGCCGAGGATCCGCCGGAGGCACGGGTCGCGGTACAGGCCGATCGCGACGTGGCCCCGGTGCCGCGGCGGCTCTTCGGCACGAACCTGCGGCAGAATATGGAGAGCGACGGACGGATCCGCGATTTCGTCAAGCAAACGGGGATCACGCTCTTCCGCTATCCCGACGCGATCGACGCCGGCTACACGTGGGACTGGGAGGCCGGCGGGGTGATGACCCGCGGGGGACGCCCGCTGATCTCGGCCCTGGCCCGGTTCGACGAGGCGGTCGACCTGGCCGGCGACGTGGGGGCGGAGCTCTTCTACACGGTGAAGATCCACGACAGCGCGCCCGCCGAGGCCGCCCGCTGGGTCTCCGAGGCGCGGCGCCGCGGGCTGGGGGGCGGCTACTGGTGCTTCGGCAACGAGCCCTATTTTCCCTCCGCCGAGGACTACATCCCCCGCGACGAATACGTGGCGCTGGCGAACCGCTTCGCCGCGGCCATGAAGGAGGCCGATCCGACGATCCGCCTGGGCATCGCCTGGGGCGGGCCCTACATCGAGCGCCATGCCGATCCGGGCCGCGACAGCGCCGTCCTCCGCGGCACGCAGCCGTGGGTGGACTTCATCGACTTCCACTTCTACAGCGGCCGCTTCGAGCGCGAGAGCGGCCCCGACCCGCGGCGGACGATGGCCGGCTCGCTGCTGGTGGCCGAGCATACCCGCCAGTTCCGCGAGATCTTCCGCCGCGAGGCCCCCGCGCGGGCCGAGGAGATCGAGATCCACTATTGGGAATGGAACGGCCCGCCGTGGCCGACCTTGGGCGGCCTGCAGAACCTGGCCAACGCCATCTTCGCCGCCGATGCCCTGGGCGAGATGGCCCGCCATGGCGTTGCCGCCGCCATCCAGTACAACCTCCAGGAACATGCCTGCGGCCTGATCCCCGGCTTCGCCCAGGATTGGCCCGAGAGCTGGCCCACGGAGACCTGGAACGGCCGCACGGTGCGGCCCGTGGCGCATGCGCTGCGGCTCTGGAGCCGCGAGATGGGGCCTGTGCTCGTGGAGACGGCTGTCGAAGGAGGCGGCAACTACCAGACCAGCGACTGGCATACGCTGGTCAACTACCAGGGCGAAGTCCCCTTCCTCGCCGCGCACGCCACCCGCAGCGAGGACGGCAGCGGCTTGCAGCTCATGCTCATCCACCGGGGCGAGAAAGCGTCTCTGCCGGTGGCAATCTCCATCGCCGGCTTCCGCCCCCGGCCCGAGGCGAAGGTCTACCGGCTGACGGGCCCTTCGGCCTTGAGCCACAACGACGTGGTGGACCGCACGCTCCCCTACCGCTCCTACGCCGACGCCCCCGACCCGATCGTCGTGCTGGAACCGTCCACCTGGACCGGTGCCGCTACGGACTTCGTCTACACCGTGCCGCCCCACTCGGTGACCGTGCTCCAGCTCGAAGGCGGGTAGCGGTGAGACCAGCCGTCCAATGCGTTTGGAGCGGATCGCGGCGCGTCCAACGCCGGCTACCATTACCTCGGGTGCGCGAAGACCTTTGCGGTGATGGGTCGGGCATTCGCCGAAGCCAATCTCTGAATGCTGATCAAATAGAAACACCTTTCAAGACTCGAGGCGATCATGAAAACCGTTCTATTCTCATTGATCGGCGGCGCGTGGTTCGGCTTTGCTTCCTTGGCATCCGCCGCACTCCAGGACGAGCCTTTGGCGATTCCGGATTTTACCCAAGGCGACACCGTCCCGGCGGAAGCGACGCACGACTGGAACCTCGGTCCCACCGGCCTCCGCGGGTGGATGTTCTCCGACAGGCTGGTGACGACCGATGCGCGCCAAATCGCCGTCACGGCGGTGGACCGTGGATCTCCGGCGGATGGCCTCATCGCGGTGGGCGATGTGCTCCTCGGAGCGGGCGGAAAGTTGTTTTCTTACGACCCGCGCACGGAGTTGGGACGGGCGATCACAGCGGCGGAGACGCAGGCAGGTGCCGGGCGGCTCTCGCTCACACGCTGGCGCGCGGGCAGAACGGAAGAAGTCATATTGGCGCTACCAGTACAGGGTTCGTTCGCCGCCACCGCACCCTTTGACTGTCCGAAGTCGGGGCGTATCCTCGAACGGGGCCTGAGGGCGCTGGCGGCGCGCATGGTAGAAGCGGATTACACAAAGCACCTGAATCCCATCCCGCGTTCGCTGAATGCACTCGCACTACTGGCCGGTGGTGATGCTGCGCATCTGCCGTTGGTGCAACGCGAGGCGCAGTGGGCGGCGGAATTTACCACACGTGACTTCAGAACGTGGTATTACGGCTATGTGATGATCTTTCTGGCGGAGTATAGCATGGCCACGGGTGATGACTCGGTGCTTCCCGGCCTGCGGCGATTGGCGATGGAAGCGGCGGATGGCCAGAGCGCAGTGGGTTCGTGGGGGCATACGTTTGCCTTACCGGATGGACGCCTCCGGGGTTACGGCATGATGAATTCACCCGGCCTGCCGCTCACCATCGGCCTGGTCCTCGCTCGCGATGCGGGTGTGAAGGACCCGGAAGTCGCGCGGGCGATCGAACTCAGCGCGCGGCTCCTTCGGTTTTACACCGGGAAGGGGGCGGTGCCCTACGGCGACCATCCCCCGTGGACCGAGACGCATGAAGACAACGGTAAGTCCGGTATGGCGGCAGTGCTTTTCAACCGTCTCGGCGAAGAAAGCAGCGCAGACTTCTTCACTCGTATGGCCTTGGCCTCGCACGGCAGTGAGCGAGACTGCGGGCACACGGGCAACTATTTCAACCTGCTTTGGTCGATGCCCGCCATTGCACAGGCCGGGCCACATGCAACGGGTGCGTGGATGGAGGAATTCGGCGCGTGGTACCACGACCTGGCGCGACGCTGGGATGGCACATTCACACATCAAGGCCCGCCCCAGCCTGCCCACGATAGCTACCACGGCTGGGATGCCACCGGTGCGTACCTGCTCGCCTACGCAATGCCTGCGAAGAGGATCGCTCTGGCCGGCAGAATGCCCGGCATCGTGCAGCCGCTTGCTCCCGACGCCGCGAAGAGCCTGATCGCCGACGGTCGCGGCTGGGATAACAAAGACCGCAACAGCTTCTACGACCGGCTCGCCGACGGAGAACTCCTCGAACGCCTTGGTTCATGGTCGCCTATTGTGCGCGAGCGCGCCGCCGCGGCGCTCGCCCGGCGAAAGGAGCCGCCGCTAGACGCGATCGTCGCGCTCCTCGATTCCCCGAATCCTGACGCCCGCATAGGCGCCTGCCACGCGCTTGAGGCACTGCGCGGTGCCGCAGCGCCCGCGGTGCCGGAGCTTCGCCGCGCGCTTCAGCACGAGGTCCTCTGGCTGCGCGTACGAGCCGCCACCGCGCTCGCCGTTATTGGCAAACCCACCCTGCCGGCGCTACCTGACATGCTGGAGATCATCGCCCGCGGTCCGTCAACAGAGGATCCACGCGGCATGGAGCAGCGATACGTTTCCTCGGCCATTTTCAGCAGAATGCTTACCAGCACGACGTCGCTCGACGGCGTGGACCGCGACC
>SKOZ01000098.1 GCA_007119795.1 Planctomycetales bacterium
CCACCGGCCGGACCGGCCAGGTCCGTGATGGCAACACCCCCTCCGTTGGGATCCTACCCGTGATCCATTCCGTCGAAGTCGAACGCTTCCGCGGCATCCGCGAGGGCAAGGTCGACCAGCTTACGCCGCTGGTCGTCCTCGTCGGTCCGAACGGCTGCGGGAAGAGCACGCTGCTCGAGGCGCTGTTGATTGGGGGAGGCGCGGAGCTGGGGAGTTCCTGGCGACACGTGCTGGAACGCAGGGATGCGTTGTTTGATCAATTGCGTTGGGTATTCTGGAAGGGGGAGAAGGGTTACAGATTGGTGGTGATGGTTGCTGGAGAAGACAAAGCGCGCTCCCAATGCCAGCTCGAGTTACTCGTCGATCGCACGGAGCATGGCCTGGACGAGTATAGGGTGACGGCAGGTAGGTGGGTGGCAGGCCAGGAAGGAGGGGCTGCCGGTGACACCTTCATGATCGTGACTGACCCGCGCCAAATGAAGTGGGACCCCGTGCGTTCGGGGTTTTCGAACGCCGTCCTGGTCGATGCCGCACGGCGGCAGGGCGAGCCCCTTCATCGCCTCTACTCCGAATGCACCCGGCAAGGACGGCGCGAGGAGATCAAGCGGGTGATCGCGGAAATCGTCCCCGGTGTCATCGACGTCGAGATTCTCACCGAACAGGACCAGCCGGTGCTGTACTTCGTGTATTCGGACCGCAGCGTGCCGGCGGCGCTGGCCGGCGATGGCGTTTTTGCCCTGCTGCGGCTAATCCTCCAGTTCGGTGCGAATAGCGAAGGGACGATCCTCCTGGAAGAGCCCGAGGTCCACCAGCACCCCGCCGCGCTGCGGCAGTCGGCGCGGGCCATCTGGGTGGCCATTCGCCGCGGGCTGCAAGTGGTGCTCACCACGCACAGCCTGGAGCTGATCGACGCCCTGCTGGCCGAATCAAACGACCAAGACCTGGAAAAGCTCTCCCTTTACCGGCTGGCGCTCAGCGAGGACGGCCTGCTCGCCTCCACCCGCATTGAGGGGAGCGACGTGGCCTTCGCGCGCACCGAAATCGAGAACGACCTCCGCTGAGCACCGTGAACGAGCCGACCGAGTCCGTCGTCCTTTGCGAAGGGTATCACGACCGAGCCTTCTGGGCCGGGTGGTTGCTCCATTTGGGCTGTACGGACCCGGGCGCCGGCAACGGAGCCCGCGGCAAATTGGTCGATCCCTGGAATAAACCGGTGACCCGCGGCCATTTCGGTTTTCGTTCGACTTCCGGGCGTTTCGTGCGTCTCCAACCCTGCCATAGCCGGGAGAAGGTGATTCGGGCGGCGCGGATTCGTCTGAGCCAACTCGCCACACAGTCACTGACCCGGCTCGTCGTCTGTGTCGACAGCGACCGCGTGGTCGCCGAGGTTACCGGGGTCCGGCACCCGAAGCGCGCCAAGCAGTACCTTGTCGGCCCGCTCGATCTTACCAACGCAAAGCCGACTGCCGACGGCGACCTCGTCCTGAGCGACGGGAGGACACTCGTTTCTCTCGTCTGCTGGGAGGCCCCCGATCCACGAAGCGAGGAAATACCCGCAAAGCAGACGCTCGAACGACTCATCTGTGCGGCGCTGATCGAATGCCACGCGGAGCGAGGTCCATGGGTCCGGAAGTGGCTGGACTCGCGGCCGGAAGGCCCCCCTGCCCCTCCGGCGGCCGGACCCAAAGAGTTCGCCTTTTCCCACATGGCCGGCTGGTATGCCGAGCACGCCTGCGAGGACTTCTTCCGGCACTTCTGGAGAGACGAGGATATCGCCAAAGCCCTCGAACGGCGGCTGAGGGACGTGGTGCGTGGCGGGTGGCCGAGGCGCTGGCAGAATGAGGTTTGGCTACGACGCTTCGGTGGTCGGTGATTGCGCTTCGCTGGCAGAACACTCTTCAGCAACCAGCCACCACCTACCCCTCCCAAATCTCCAGTTGTCATGACCGTTCGCTGTTCGATAACGCTCCTCACTCCCCCCGGCCGGGCGGCTATTGCGACGGTGCGGATGGAGGGCCCCGGAGCGGTAGAGGCGGTGGGGCGGCACTTCATCGCGGCGGCGGGGCGGCCGCTCGATCATACAAGAACCGACCAGCTCCGGTACGGCCGTATCGGCTCGCCGCCGGGAGAACCGGTGGTGGTGCGGGTTTGCGGGCCGGAGGCCGTGGAGATCCACTGCCACGGAGGACGGGCCGCGGCGGCGATGATCGAGGCGATCTTCGTCGCCGAAGGCGCAACGCCACGGGACTGGCGGCAGTGGGTCCGCGACCGCCACGGGGATCGCTTCGCCGCCGACGCGGAGATCGCCCTGGCCGAGGCCCCCACCGAGCGAACGGCGGCCATCCTCCTAGACCAGTTCCACGGGGCTCTGCGCCGCGAGTGGGAGGCCGTCGAGGGGGCACTCGCGCAAGGGGATGCCGGCGCCGCGGCCGCACGGATCGACCGTCTCCGCGCACGGGCTCCCCTCGGCCGTCATCTCGTGCGTCCCTGGCGGGTCGTGCTGGCCGGCCGGCCCAATGTGGGCAAGAGCAGCTTGATCAATGCCCTGGTCGGCTATGCGCGGGCGATCGTTCACCCTCGGGCCGGCACCACCCGCGACCTATTGCACGCCGCGGCGGCTTTCGAGGGTTGGCCGGTCGAGCTCTGCGACACGGCCGGCCTGGGTACCGCCGGCGGCGGCCTCGAAGCCTCCGGGATGCACCGCGCTCGCCAGGCACTCGCCGAAGCCGACCTCGTCCTTTGGATCCTGGAGGCGGGCGACGACCAGGCTCCACCGCCGATTTCCGGTGGAGTTGCCGCCCGGCAGGTGTTCAACAAGGCCGACCTCCTGGCGCCCCCTCGGCGACAGGCAGCCGAGGCGCCCCTGGTCAGCGCCTTGACGGGCGAGGGGGTCGAGCGGCTGGCGAGTCACGTCGCCGCCTGGCTCGTTCCCGAGCCACCCCCCCTCGGTGCTGCGGTCCCCTTCACCGACGCGCAGATCGCGGCGCTCGATGCAGCCGCGGAATTCCTGCAACGGGATGTGATCGACGACGCCGTCAGCGTGATGCGGCACGCCGGAACGGCGCATTAGCCGCCCGCCGCCCCAGGAGGCGGCTCGGCGGCCGTTCGGCACCGGTTGCGGCGTGGAATTGCCTATCGGCCAAATGGGCGCGGTCGCAACGGCGGCCGCCGGTGTTTACGTTGGGAGGGAACTGCTCATAGGGTTAGGATGGGTGGTCGGCCAAGACGATCGCCAGCGTTCCTAGGCGCCGCGGTATCCACCACGCCGCCTATCTTCCCCAGAGCTGCCAAACCGAGGTGCGTCCCAAAGAGGGGGATGGACTTTACCCATTTGTGTGATTTTGGAATTCTCGGCAGTCCGAGCTATTCTCGACGTTCGGGTTCGGCTATCATGTGTTGTGGGGCCGCGGGCATCCGCGATAGTAGCGGCGCGTAGCCGCGGCTCGGGGGAGGCCGGCAGGAAGTACGGGTACAATCCAGGACGAGGCGGAGCGAATAGCTTAAGTGGAACAGACGGAAGCAGGCATCCAACCTCCTCACAAAACTAGTCGGTTGCGGGAACGCGGAGGGATGTGCGATGTCGATCCGGGTGTCTTGCCCGAACGGGCACACGCTGAACGTCAAGGATAGCTGGGCTGGGATGTCGGGGCTATGCCCCGTCTGCAAGGCGCGGGTGAAGGTTCCCGTGCCCGCGGCCGAGCAGCTCTCCGAAGACGACATTCTATCCTTCCTGGGTCCCCACGAGCCCTCGCGCAAAGGCATCTCGGTGGGCAGCGACTTCTCCGGCGACGAACGCGACGAGACGGAACGGCGAGGGCCTCCGAAGAAGATCTGCGACATGTGCAACCGTGAGATTGAGGCGGGGACGCACATTTGCCCTTACTGCCGGACCTACATCGCCGGCCTGCGGGATATCTGAACCGCCGCGTCACTTCTTCCCCAGGCGGCGCTGGGCCTTGAAGAACTCGGTTAGGAGCGCCGCGCACGGCTCGGCGAAGACGCCTTCGATGACCGCGCAGCGGTGGTTGAAGCGGTCGTCCTCTAACAGGCAGTAGAGTGTCCGCACGGCGCCGGCCTTGGGATCGGGGGCGCCGAAGACGACCTGCGGGATGCGGGCTTGGAGGATGGCCCCCGCACACATCGGACAGGGTTCGAGCGTCACGTAGAGCGTGCAGTCCACCAGGCGCCACGACCCCAACGCCGCAGCAGCCTGGGTGATGGCCAGCATCTCGGCGTGCGCCGTGGGGTCGCGAAGCTGCTCCCGCTGGTTATGGGCGCTCCCCACCACGCGCCCTTCGCAGGCGACTACCGCTCCGATGGGCACTTCCCCTTCCGCCACCGCCGCCTCCGCCTCGCGGAGCGCCAGCCGCATGAAGTGGCCGTGGGCGAGCGGGTCGGTCGGATCGTCGAAAGGAGGCACGGGGCTTGCCGGGCGGGGGAGGAAAGACACCAAGACCACCCCCGCGCCGCCCGGGCGGTTTTCGCTGGGCGTCGAGCGACGGGGGCGCGGCGGCCGAGCAGGATGTCTTCCCCTGCCATCGCCACGCTCCACGGCGCGCAAACCGTCGGTGGAGACGCCGCCCGCCGTTTCCAGGGGGTGGAATGAAGTAGCCGTATTCTGCTGCCGCCGCGCTGGGCTGTCAATGCGCCACGCGACGCCGAGGTGCGGCAAGCGGCGCCTTACGCGGCCCCGCCGTTCGCACGAGCCGGAAGGACACCCGGGCAGGCGTCTGGCGGCGCGGCGCCGGGAAACGCCGCCTTTCCCTTGACATGCGGCATCGTGCCGCGGGAGACTGGGAGGGCCCGGACGGAAGTGCCCCCAAGCGGTGCGGACGACCGGACTGCGGCGCCGGTTGCCGCACTGAAGAGCGAAGGACTACCCGCCTCCCTGCGGAGAGAACACCGTGACCCTGCGCGGAACCGCCGTCGCTGCCGCCATCCTTCTTGTCGGCAGCCTCGTCAGCTCAGGCGCCCTGGCGTGGGGGCCCCATACCGAGATCACCCGGGCGGCCCTCGACGCCGTACACGCCACGGACGCGGCCGAAGACTGGCGCGAGGCCTTCGGCGAGGAGAACCTCGACGCCCTGACCCGCTTTTGCTGGCTGCCCGACCAGCAGGGGCACGACCTGGGGAGCTTCTACGCCGACGATTACCTGCTTTTCCCCGCCCTCCCGTACCACGTGAACCATGTCATGCCCCACGTGGTGGAGAGCTTTGCTCCCTGTTTCCACCGCAGCCTCCAGGCGCTGCGGACGGAGACATCGGTGAACGCCTCGCGGCACCTGGGAACGCTCCTGCACTTCGTGGAGGATGCCGGCGCCCCGCCGCACGCGAAGGAACGTTGTCCCCATCACTACGAATTGGAGAACTGGCTGCCGGCCGACCAGATCGCCATTCCCGGATACCGGCCGCGGCTGCTGGGCGCTACCGACGAGAAGGCGCTGGCGGGCTTCGAGGATCGCATGGCGGCGCTGATCGCCTATTCCGCTGAGCGGGCGGAACAGGCCCTGCCCCTGGTCGAGGCCGAGGACGGCCGCGCCCAGGTCGAGCCGATTATCCTCGAAGCGGCGCTGGAATCGGCCCGTGTTTCCGCCGACGTCCTCTACACGATGTTCACGCTGGGACTGGCGACGCAGCCGCCGGGGGCCGGCCTGGCGGGAACCGTGACCGCCGCCGAGATCCCCCTTCGCAACGACCATGGCGCGAGGATCGTCTTGCTGGGAACCGACTACACCACGCTCGCGGTGACTGCCGAGGGAGAGTCTGCCGGGAGCGGATGGCAGGGGAGCTACGCGTTCCGCAACCTGCCGGCGGGCACGTACCGCGTGCTGGCCTATCGCACGGCGTCGCAGGTGCAGGTCTCCGACCCGGTGACGCTCCGGACCGGCGAGGTGACGCGGCTCGATTTTTCCCTGCGGCCGACCGAGCCGGCGGGGAACCTTGTGCAGAACCCCGACGGTAGTCTCGAGTACCTGCTGTCGGGCACGGAGGGTCGTCCGGCAGTCAAGGAGGACATGCACCCACCCGGGGCGGCCCACGTCCGCGGTCCCCACGCATTGGCGGCCGGCCGCTCCATGCTGCCGCCCAGCGAGCAGATGGTCGATCGTTGGCGCTATCGCTCCGACGATCCCGGACCCCGCTGGACCAGCGACATGATCCACGTGCACCCCGGTGTCACCTACCGCTGCGGCGCCGTCGTCCACGACGAGTCCGTGCGGGTGCGATTTCAATTTCACGCCGCGTCGCTGCCCCGCGATACGGACGCCGCACGTAGGGAGCTGGCGACGGGGACGCACCCCGCGGAGCTGCGGCACACGGCCACGGAAAACCACCAGGCCGCCTTCGTGATCGTGGAGACCGACCGCCCCTTGGCCGAAGCCATCGAGCGCGTCTGGGTCGTGCCCGAATAGCCGAGAGGACGCCCTTGCCCCGCCGAGACACCATGAAACCCGCCCCTATTCGATGCGCCGCCGTGCTGCTGAGCGCCTTTGCGGGCATCGCCGGTGCGCCCGCGCCGGCTCCCGCGGCGGCCGAGCCCGAGCGGGTCTTCCACGTCCGCGACTTCGGTGCCCAGGCAAACGATCCAGGCGATTCCGGTGCCGCCATCCGGGCGGCGATCCGCGCAGCCGTCGCTTCCGGCACCGGGGCCGAGCTGGTCTTCGACGCGGGGACCTACCGCGTGGCGCCGCAGCGGCCGCGGGGCCACTGCCTGCCCGTTGCCGAAGCCGACGGCCTGCACCTGCGCGGGGCGAAGCAGGGGACCCACCTCGTCTTCACCGATCCCATCTCCAGCGGCATCGCCGTCCTCGGAGGGCGAGGAGTCGTCGTCACCGGTCTGACCCTCGACTACGACCCGCTTCCCTTCTGCCAGGGCACCGTACGGGCCGTGGACGTCGAAGCCGGACACTTCGACCTCGAGATCGAGGAGGGCTATCCCACGCCGGACGGCGAGAACTTCGTCCGCGCCATCGAGCCCTACGGCAAGTGGGGCATGATCATGGACCGCGCCGCCCGACGGATCAAGGCGGGCACGCCGGACCACTACATGACCCCCCGCTGGGAACACCGCGAGGGGCGGCTCTGGCGGTTCTTTACGGCCAGTGAGCATGTTCGGCGGCAACTGGCGCGCATGGAGGTAGGCGACGCCTACGTCCACTTGGGTCGCGGCCACGGCTCGGCCGTCCTCGCCCGGGGGTGCGATGATGTGCGGATCGAGAATGTCGTGGTCCACGCTGCCCCCGCGCTCGCCGTCGGCCTGGTTGGCAACCGCGGCGCCATCGTGGTCCGCGGCCTCGAAGTCCGCTTCCCCCCCGAAACCACCCGACTGCTCACGACCAACGCCGATGGCGTCCACTGCCAGCAGAACCGCTCCGGGCCGGTCATCGAGGACTGCTATTTCGAGGGCATGGCCGACGATGGCATCAACATCTACGCGCCGCCGAACGTGGTCCACGAGGTCCGCAGGCCTGCGGAGTGGCTCGTCTCGGCAGGTTGCCAGGTGCTGCCCGGCGACCGCCTGCAGGTTTTCGACCCGCGGGCGGGCCGGATCCGCGGCAGCGTGCGGGCGCTCGAGGTGCGCCAGGAGGGCCGCGCGCTGCTTCTGGTGCTGGAAGAGCCGCTTGCGGGGGTCGTCGCGGGAGAGGATTATCGCTCGGCCGATACGCTCTACAATCTCGATGCCTGCGGAGCGGGGTTCCGGATTCGCGAGAACCACTTCCGCGGCCACCGCCGGTATGGCTGCCTCCTCCGCGCCGGGCAGGGCACGGTGGAGGGCAATCTCTTCGACGACACCACCGGCGCCGGCGTGGTGCTGACCAACGAGCCGGACTGGCCCGAGGGTCCGGTCCCCTGGGATGTCACCGTTCGCGGCAACCGGTTCCTCCGTGGCGGGACGTGCCTGGGCTATGCCGATTCCCCTCACGGCGCAGCCCTGGCGGTTCGTGGCGCGCGGCTGGGGCACGCCACGGCCGAGGGGACGCCGCTCCGAGGGATCACGATCGAAGGTAATGAATTTCTCGATCGTCCAGGAGCCGCCATCTACGTGGGCGGGGCCCAGGAAGTCGTCGTGCGCGAGAACCGCATCGTGGGCACTGCAGGGGCCGAGCTGCGGCGCGCGGGCGGCGCGGTCGTCATCGAACAGAGCCGCCGGGTCCTCCTTGCAGACAACCAGGTCATCGATCCCCGGACGGGAGTCACCGCTGCCGTAGAGATTCGCGGCGGCACGGCCCCCGGCGAGGAGGGCGTGCGGATCGAGGGTCTTGCAGCGTCGCTGGGCCCGGAAGCTCGAGCGGTCGAAGATCATCGTCCGCAGCCGGAGGGGGCGAGGGGGCGGCATTAGCCCGCACCGAGACGGCGGGAGCTGCCGGCTTCCACCTGCCCGCCCGCGGCACCCATCACCTCAGGAGGTCGTTCCATGGCAAACCCGCCGAATTCACCCATCCGCCGCCGCCGATTCCTGGCCACCGCGGCTGCCGGGTCCGCCGCATGGGCCGGCCTGGCGCCGCACGGGCGAGCAGCAGGATCCTCGACGGGGCTGCTGGCAGGGGAGGGCGTTGTCGATACCACGCCCCCCGTGGGAATCGAACTCGGCGGCTTCCACCGCCAGGCGGGCAACGAACGGCTGGTCGAGGGCATCCGGCAACCGACGGCCGCCCGGGCGCTCGTGCTCCGCTGCGGGGAAGTCGAGACGGCCATCCTGTCCATCGACGTCGCCACCGTCTCCGGGGACTTTTCGCGCCGCGTGCAGCGGCGCATCGCCCGGCAGACCGGCATTCCCGCCGAGAACGTCCGCGTGTGCGCCACCCACACGCACTCGATGCCCGCCTTCAGCTACCTCCGCCAGTGGGGCGCCATCCCGGTCGATTACATGAACGGCGTGGAGCGGCGCTGCGCGGAGGCGGCGGTGCTGGCCCGGGAGGATCTGGCGCCTGCCCGCCTGTCCCTGGGGAAGAGCCGGGCCGTGGGGGCCAACTTCAACCGCACCACGCCCGAGTTCTCCACCGACGCGGAGTTCACCGGCGATTCGACCGACCAGACCCGGTGGCTGGACACGATGGTCCACGTGCTCCTCTTCGAGAGGACCGCCGAGAAGCGCGACCTGCTCTGGTACCACTTCTCCGCCCACCCGGTCTGCTACGCCGATACCCGGGCCGGCCCCGATTGGCCCG
Organism: Planctomycetales bacterium; assembly: GCA_007119795.1. The sequence goes on from SKOZ01000098.1 coordinate 9,168, forward strand.
GCGAGGTGGCGGAGCGCCTCCGCGCGGAGCTGGGGCTGGATCCCTCGTACCTGCAGGGCCATGCCGGCGACGTGAACCCCGGCGACGGCGACCCCTGGCGGGGCGACGCCGGAAAGACGACCCGCGGGGTCTGCGACGCCGTCGGCCGTGCCGTCGAAGCGGTACAGCCGGTCGAGGTCGACCGCCTCGTGGTACGGACGCGGCCCTTTGGAGTCCCCCTCGACATGGCGCTCTTCCGCACCTGGCTGGAAGCGTACCGCGAGGATCCCGGCCAATGCGCAGGGGGCCAGTGGGTCGACGCCGCTTTTGCCCAAGATTGGTTCCGCGGCAACGCCGATCGCGACCTCAGCGAGGACCGTTGGCCGATCGCGCTCAGCGCCCTGGGCCTCGGACCGCTGGGGTTGATCTTCCACCCCGCGGAGCTCTACAGCGTCTACGGCCTGGCGATTCGCCGCGATTCGCCCTTTGCCGATACGCTGGCGGTCGGTTATACGGACGGGATCATCGGCTATCTCGCCGACCCGGCCGCCTACCGCGCCGGCGAATACGCGGCGCTGACGGTCCCCAAGATCCTCGACATCCCCCCCTTCACCCCCGGCGCCGGCCGCGAGACGGCGGCGGCGGCCGTGGCGCTCTTGAACGACGTCGCTACGTGAGGTATTTGAGAAGCCACTCGAAGGGCTCGATGATCCCGTGGGGTTCGATGCGCAGGGGGACTTGCCGGCGGCCCTCGAAGCGGTTCTCGCGAAAGGCACATGCTCCGGCCACGCCGGCGGCGAAGAAGCCGTAGGTGCGGAAGCGGTCGCGGCACTGCTGCCAGAGGCCGGCGGCATGGGCCCGGGCGAAGGCCTCCGGGTCGTCCTGGCAGCCGTCGCACTGATCGGCCTTGGTGAGGACCAGGGCCACCGGGCGGCGCGCCCAACCGCGCTTGGGATCGTCGTTGAGCTCGCGGAGATAGCTGAGGAGCTTCATGGTGAAGTAGTCCTGCTCCCGCTGGCCGTCGCGGAGCCTGGCGGCGTCGATGAGGACCAGGGCGGCGGTGCACTTTCGCAGGAAGGAATGGATCACGCGGTAGGCGTGCGGGTGGTTGACCTCCTCGAAGATGGCCTCGCCGGCCATGTCGGGCATGATCAACTCCAGGGGGTGCCGCTGGCGGGGGTGGCGGATCTGGCAATGGACCCAGTTCCAATGATCCGGGTCGTTGGTGGTCTTCTCCGGGAACTCGCCGCGGGCCAGGGCGGCGAGGGTGGTCTGCTGGAGGGTGATCGAGAAGGCACCCCGGGCAAGGACGTGGAGCTTCCGCGCGCGGCGCGAGAGCATGTCCATGAGCATGCCCAGGTAGACCGTCTTCCCCACGGCGCTGGGCCCCAGGACGGCGACCATCTTCGGGCAGACCTTCTGGCTGTTCGCCTGGTGCGCCAGCGCCATGGGCGCCAGGCAGTGGGTGCAGAATTCGGCGTCGAAGGTATTCTCCGATTCGCAGATGTAACAGCGGATCGGCAGTGCGTACTGGGCGAGCCGATACGACTCCAGCGGTTGGATGACGCTCTTGGTCATGTTTGGACCTCCTCGGCCGGCGGCGCGCCCGCGGCGGAGCCGTCTTCGTGACTGGCGGACCGGTCGTTCTCCCCCGTCTCCACAAGCCGCGCCAACACCAGGTCGCAGGCGCCCACGGCGCAGCGCATGCCGACGTTGTGCTTGCGGGCGAGGAGGGTCTCGCCGCTCTGGAACTGGCAGGTTGCCTGGTTGTCGAAGTACGTGTCGAAGGCGCCTCCGCGGATGCTCTTCATCGGTGTGGGGAGGAGCAGAGGGTCGCCGTGGCAGTCGATCCCGCGGAAGCTGCTGGCGGTCCACTCCCAGACGTTCCCGATCAACTGGTAGACGCCGCCCACGCTGACTCCCGTGGGGAACTCGTCCACGGCGACGGTCTTCTCCGGGCCCGACCCCCAGAGGTTGGCGCGGCTGCGGTCCATGACGTCGCCCCAGGGGTACTTCCGTTGGTGGCGGCTCGTGGCCGAGACCGCCACGGGCCAGCTACCGGCCTTGATCCATTCGGCGTCCGTGGGGAGACGCTTCCCCAGCCAGCGCGCATAGGCGGCCGCCTCGTACCAACTGATGCCCACCACGGGGAGGTTCTCCTGGCCGCGGAGGTAGCAGCCGCACTTCCAGAACCGCGGGCCGGGCTCGCCGGTCGCGTCGACGAAGTCCAGCACCGCCGGCCAGATGGCCGGGTCCCAGAGCGGCATCTGCTCGTAACCGCCCGCGGCCACGAACTCGAAGTATTGCCGGTTCGTGACGGGATAGCGGTCGAGAAACAACTGTTGCACGCGGACGACGCGCGGCGGCACGGCCGGCTCCCCCTCGCCGGTCTCCCCCTCCTCGTCCCGCCATTCGGGACCGACGGTCACTTCGCCCTCGGGAATCAGGGCCATCGTCTCGTGCAGGGCCTCGACAGCCTTCTCGAGTTGCCCGGGGGTGAGATTCCCGGCCACCTGCTTCCGCAGCAGGAGGGGAAACCGCCCCTGGGCGAGGAACTGGGCGACGAGGGCGTCCGTATCGTTGGGATCGACGGCGCGGTCGGCAACAGCCATGGGGCGAACCGCAGGCTGCTGGTCCTCCTCCTCGGGGGTGTCGCCGTCCTTTCTGCGCCGCATGGCGGCGATGCGTAGAAGGAGATACGCTCCTCCTACGGCTCCCGCACCGGAGAGCCACAGGCTCGAGACGAACAATCCGGTGAGGAGGTTGAACGTGCTGAGAGCCGCCGTAGCGGAAAGTACAGGGGGGATTCTCGCTGCGACCATGGCATGGCCTTTGGGGTCCGGTATTGCCCTTTCTTGTCTCAGTGGTTCGGTCGAACGGAAGCCGGAGCCTGCGCCCCGATCTCCGGCCCCAACGCGCCGGGGGCGGATTCGCGCACCAGCCCAACCGGGCGGGAATGCCGGGCTGGGGGGCGCCCGCTTCGTTTCTCGTGTACTCGGTACGGCCTACGCATTGGGGGGCTGATCTTGGGGGGCCCGCGCTGCTCCCGATGGTCTCTTGCGTCGGCGGGCAAGGTCCTTTTGGAGCATCTCGAACTGGACCATCACGGAATCGAGAACGGCGTCGCCACTGCCCGCTCCCGCTTCCTGGGCCGGGTCGGCCGTGACGGCGGCTGGTGCAGTGGAGCCGTGAGCGGGGAATTCCACCTCCGGCTGCTGGGCGATCCTTTCGGCGACCCCCTCCAGCAAGCGCCGCTGGCGGCGGAGTTCCTCCGACCACTCGCTCTGCTGCTGGGCCAGGAGGCGCTTCTGCGACTCGAGGGACTCGGCCAGATCGGCGGCGCGCTGGCGAAGGGTTTCCAACTCCGTCTCGAGGCTCTGCCGCTCTCCCTCCCAGTGGGATCGCTCCTCTTCGGCCTGGCGGAGACGCGACCACCACTCCTCGACGGCGGCACCGGGGGAAGCCCCCTCGGAACTGCCGCGCTCGATGCGTTCCAGGCGGTCGCAGATCTCCACGCGGATCTCGGCCAAGGCGCCGTGGGCGCCGGTCAACTCGGCAAGCGCGGGGGCCAATTGGGACCATTGCGTGGAAGTCGATTCGGCGAGCGCGGCCACGGCCTCGCGCTGCTGCTGGACGGCGGTCTGCACGTCGCCGATCACTCCCAGGAATTCGCCGGGGGAGGCAGCGGGGACCGCTTCGTCCTGGGTTTGCGACTGAAGGAGTTGCTCCAACTGCCGCTCCAGGTGCTCGCTGCGGTCGAGGAGGCTGCCGCAGGCGGTCTTCACGTCGCTGCCGGCGCCGCAGAGGTCGGCGGCGGCCGCTTCGATGCGACGGCCGGCATGTTCGCTGAGGTCTTCGACTGCCCGGCGCTGGGCCTCGAAGGCATCCTTCTGCTCGGCAAGAGCGGCAAGAAGATGTTCCACATGGCCGCCTTCGACCGAAGGGGGGGTGGTCGCGGGCGTGGCGGCCAGACGGCCGAGGTCCTCGCTTAGCTGCTCGCGCCACTCCGCCAGTTCGCGGCGATGGGAATCGAGCTGCGCGGACCGGCGGCGGAGATCCTCTTCGGCCTCGCGGCGTTCCTCCTGCCACTGCGCGTGGCGCTCCTCGAAGCGCTCGAAGGCGTGGGCCAGGTCGCCGAGCAGGCCGTCGAGGAACCGCTCGAGGTCTTCGCGCGCCGTGCGGTGCTCGTCCAGGCATTCCAGGACGTCGCGGTCGCCGGCGAGCGCAGTCAGCGATTCGGAAGACACGCCTATCCCCGTCTCGGTTGCCGGTCGGTGTTGCTGTGGCAAAGGAGTATGCGCCGCCGCGGCCGGGACACCGGCTCGCGGTTCGCCGCGCTGCGCGGCAGGCCTGTGCGATGCTCGCGGATGAGAGGACGGCTCCGAGAGGAGCGCGTCCCGTGTCGCACAAGCCGCCTTGAGAAGCTTACGTCAAGTCGGGAGGGTGAGCAAACGGCCGGCGCAAAGACACCGGCCAACCCCCTTGGCGGGGAGCGGCGCTGCCGGTTGTGCCGGCGCCGGGGGGCACGCTTCCGCTGGGAGCGGGAAGCGGCTAGACTGGGCGGGCACGCCGGGCGCACGGGCCGCCCGGCAGCGGCCGTATGCACCGCGATCGGACGGCAGCGCTCCGGCGTGAGACCGGCGCCGGGCCCGTTCGGTCCCATTTGCCGAGGGAGGTCGATGCGATGAGTGAGAAGCAAGTCCGCGTAGCGATCATCGGGTTGGGGTTCGGGGCCGAGTTCATCCCCATCTACCAGAAGCATCCCCACGCCGAAATGTACGCCGTCTGCCGGCGGAACGAGGCCGAGATGCACCGCCTTGCCGACGCCTTCGGCATCGGCGCCCGCTACACGAAATACGAAGAGGTGCTGGCGGATCCCAAGGTCGATTATGTCCACATCAACTCGCCGATTCCCGACCACGCCTGGATGTCGCTGGAAGCCCTCAAGGCGGGCAAACACGTGATGTGCACCGTGCCGATGGCCACCACCATCGAGGATTGCGAGAAGATCTGCGAAGCGGTGGCGCAGACGGGACTCAAGTACATGATGGCGGAAACGGTGGTTTACAGCCGCGAGTTCCTCTTCATCAAGGAGATGTACACGAAGGGCGAACTGGGCAAGCTCCAGTACATGGCTGCCTCGCACCCCCAGGACATGGAAGGGTGGCCCGAATACTGGGAGCGGATGATCCCCATGCACTACGCGACCCACGTGGTCAGCCCCGTACTGGGGCTGGTCAACGGCCGCGCCGAGTACGTCTCCTGCTTCGGCTCGGGGACGATCGACGAGCGGATCGCCCAAAAGTCGGGGAACTCCTTCGCCGTGGAGTCGTGCCACCTCAAGATCAAGGACAGCGACCTTGCCGCGCACATCTGGCGGTTCCTCTTCGACACCGCCCGCCAGTACCGCGAAAGCTTCGACGTCTACGGCTCGAAGAAGAGTTTCGAGTGGGCGCTGATCGAAGGCGAGCCCCACGTGATCCACACGGCGAAGAAGCCGGAACCCGAGATCCCCGAACGCGTCGAGGTGCCCGACTTCGCCCACCTGCTCCCGGAGCCCATCCGCCCCTTCACGAGCACCATCCAGGACGCCGCCCACCTCTCCTTCATCCAGGGAGCCGGCCACGGCGGCTCGCACCCGCACCTCGTCCACGAGTTCGTCTCCGCCCTGGTCGAGGACCGCGATCCCTGGCCCAATGCCGTGACCAGCGCCAACTGGACGTGCGTGGGCATTTGCGCGCACCAATCGGCGGCCAAGGGCGGTGAGATCGTCCGCCTGCCGGCCTTCACGCTCTCATAAGCGGGTCACCGCCCACGCCGCACCCGGCGGCGGGAACACCCCGACCACGAAAACGGGGCGGGGACGTGCGGCGTCCTCTGCCCCGATGGTTGTCGGTATCGCGGTCGGTGCCAAATGATCGGCCGGTAGCGAAAACAGGACCTTCTCCGTGGGGATGGATCGTCGCCAACCAACCCAAGACGAGCAGCCATCGCCCCCCCCATGATGTGTATTCGCCCCATGGTTTTTTGTCTTCTCCGTTGGCAGATGGCCCAAGCGAGAGGTACAATCAGAGCCGAGAGGGGGCCATGTCTGGCCGGCCCCGCCGCTGAATTCCATGGGGAGACGTAGCCGTGGGACTCTTCTCTTGGTGGCAGCAGGGGGAGCAGGCGACCGGGACGGTCGACCTGCGGTCGCGCCGCGGAGGGGAACGGGCCAAGTCGATCTACGAACACCTCTTGGCGCACGGCGATGCCGAGGGCTTGGGGCTCCTCCCCGGGGGCGAGCGTCTCCCGGACGAGGCCGTGGCCGCGCGGCGGGCCGCCATGCAGGAACAGTCCGAGCCGGCCATCGAGACGCTCCTCGGGCTGGTCCGCGCGTACTGCGAGGCCCCGACCGGAGAGAGCTTGCGTGCGGTCTACGAACACGCCGTCCGCCACCCCGCGCTCGGCGAGGTCAGCGCCCTCTTCACTTCCTTGCTCACGGCCGAAGGTTTGAGCCCCGAGCGCTTGCACCACCTGGCACGGGCGTTGGCCACCGAGGGGGGCGACCGCGAACCGGTGAAGTTGGGAATCCTCCTCTTGGGGCTCTTCCGCCGCAGCGAGGACCTGCCCGTCCTGCGGACGCTGGGGCGCCATGAGGAGTTCGCCCGCCACGCCGCCACGGCACTCCTGAACTGCGTGAAAGACGGCGAGGAGGAGGTCTGGCAGCTCGCCCGGCATCTCTCGGGCTGGGGGCGCATCCGCCTGGTGAAGCGGCTGCTCAACACGAGGGACCGGCGCATCCGCGACTGGCTGCTCCGGGAAGGGTTCCGCAACAGCATTAGAAATGAGCACCTGGCGCTCGGCTGCGCGGAGGCGGGAGGACTTCGCGAGGCCCTCGCGGAGAGCGAAGTCGACGAGGAACTGCTCCTGGCTGCCGGGGAGATTCTCCAGGCACTGCTCAACCGCGACAGCGCAAAGGGCTCGATCGACGAGTATCCCGAAGGCGTCGAGGTCGTCGAATCCTACCTGTTGCATCTGGAAGGCCGCCCCCCGGCGGTGCCGCACTCCCTGGCAGTCTCCGCGATTCTCGCCTTCGTCACCGAATCCGCCGCGTTGTGGTCGGCGCGAGCGGCCCGGGGCTGGACAGCCGGGCGCCGTGAGGCCATCGAGGCGCAGTGCCGCGCGTACCTGGCCCGGCCGGAATGGCCGGCCGTTGTGCGCACTGCGCTGACCGCCGATGACGACGCGTTGTTGGCGGCTGCCGAGCGGGTGGCGGTCATGCTGGGAATCGTCACCTGGGAACGCCACTGGAAGGTCCTGCTCGAGTCGCCGCAGAGCCCCCTCCGTTGGCGGGTGGTCATTGCCCAATGTCCCGACGGGCATCTCACGCAGGTGGTCTCGCTCGCCGAAGAGCGGCTGCCGTTGAAGCAGCTCGCCCGCGAGGCGGAGGACGCCGCGGAAATCGAGAGCCGCACCCGGGAGCAGGCCTGCCTGGCCGCGGTGCTCAAGGCGGTGGCGCGAACGCCGGGGCTGGGACAAGACCTGATCAAAGTGGGACTGCGGTGCCCCCTCACCGAAGCTCGGGCGGCGGCCGTCGAAGCACTCAGCCAATGGGGCCCCGAGCAGTTTCCCGAAGGATTGAGGCATACACTGGGCTTTGCAGCCTCCGTCGAGCCGGTCGAAGCCATCCGTAGTGCGATGAGGTCGCTCTTGGCGGGCGAGCGATCCACCTGAAAAGTGGGGGCCTTCTCGTGCTGGTCGCCTTCTGCTCGGTTTGAATCGGTCCGGTCATTGACGTGGCTCGCGCTACTCCTTATAAAAATTGACGATGGGGCATTCCCCTCGGGGGAAGGCCAGGCCGTGGTTCCATGACCGATAGGAGGAACGACCATGCGCTGGCGTTGGTGTTCACCGACAAGACGGTTTGTGGCGGCGGTGCTGGGGCTGGCCGCCGCGGGGGCGGCCGGCGCATTGCCGGCCGAACCCATCGAAGTCGAGCTCGAGATGGTGGTGCAGCGCACACCGGGGCAGATCGCCATCGGCGAGGGGGCGATTCACCGCCGCCCTTCGACCCAGAGCTTCTTCCATCAGATCGGCGGCCCCGAAATCCGCGTCCGGGAACCGGGAAGGCGCGATTTTTCGGAGGTTGTCCAGAGAGAGCCGCGGTACCAGGCGGAACAACCCATCCGCCAGGTGGCGCGGCTCGGCGGGCAGGACTTCGCCTTCGTGCTCGACAAGAAGGAGAAGGACGCCCAGCGCTACGAGGTCCTGTACTTCGACCGCAACGGCAACGGCGACCTCACCGACGACGAGCCGATCGAGGCGTCGGTTCAGGACGCGATGTTCGCGGGCGACTACTGGAGCTTCAGCTTTCCGCCCATCGACCTCGAGCTGTCGGTCGAGGGAACCCGCTATCCGTACCGTGTTGCGGTAAGCGCCTATTCCTACAGCAGCAGGGTCGTTACGGGCAGCGGCCAGGTCGACACGACGCGGAGCATGAACGTCTCGCTGGCCGCCGCGGCCCACCGCGAGGGGACGGCGACGGTCAACGGCGCCGAGAGGCGGTTTCTCCTCCTCGACCAGAACAGCGACGGCCGCTTCGACAGCTTCGGAGAGATCGTCTCCGCCCGCATGGCTTCCGGTGAAGAGCGCTGGTCGCTGAGGAGTGCCGACCGGTTGCTGGTCGACCCCGACCCGGCCGACCCCCGGCAGCGCATGGGCCACGACGTGACCGTCGCTCCCGGCCAGCACCATCTTTCCCCGCTGGTCCACCTCGACGAGGCGTTCTACGAGGTGGCCGTCACGCCAGCGGGCGACCGCATGACGCTCACGCCCAGCACCCGGCCTATCGGCCAGCTAAGCGGGGCCGCGGAAGAGTTCACCGCCGTCTTCTTCGGCGACCAGGGGGTGGTGACCGTGCAGGGAGGGCCGGACCGGCCGGTTCGGCTGCCGGCCGGCGAATGGCGGTTGTTGAACTACACGATCGACTTGACCGGCCGGGAGGAGCCCGCGGCCGAGGAGGCCGAGAAGGAGGAGAGGGGATCGCTGCTCTCGCTCCTCGCCCGGTCGCTCGCGGGGGCGGCGCCGCAGCCCGACCGCGGCCGGCAGTTCACGATCCTCTCCGCAGCAGCTCGGGGCGGCGAAGAACCGGTGGAGGTCGTCGCCGGCGAAGTGGCGGAGCTCTCCCTGGGGCCGCCCTTGAAGGCCGTGGCACAACTCGCCCCCTATACCCGCCGGGAGGGGACGGTGGAACTCGAGCTCGCCTTTATCGGCGCGGGTGGCGAGCGGGTGACCAACCTGATGGTCGCGGGAGGCCGGCCGCCGGCCCCCACCTTCGAAATCCTCGACCCCGACGATGAAGTCGTGGCCTCGGGCCAATTCGAGTATGGGTGAGGCTTCACCTGCGGGTACTCGTGGCGAGTACCATCGGATTTGGCCAAGGAGTATCGCGTCCGCGTGAAGGCCGAGGCCGGCCCCTTCCAGATCGAGGAGCACGAGACCACCATTCGCGCCGCTGACCTGCGGCAGGCCGCCAGCCCGGGGGTGGGGCGGCCGGCAAGTTGATCGAGTTTCCCGGCCGGTGCCGGGGCGCACGGCCGCCCCGCCACCGGCCGCTGTCGTTTCCAGGGGTGTGCCGGGCCGTCGAGGCGAGGATGGCGGCCCGGGATAAACCGCCCCAGTTCAGCTCTCCCAGTTACGAAAGGGGGCGTTCTATGGTGCGCATCCTGGTAGGTATGGTGCTCGGCCTGGTGGCCGCCGTTGCGGCGTCGGCCCTCGCCGGAGCTGCCGAGCCGACCGAAGTCGAGCTGGAGCTGGTCCGGCTCGAGGCATCGAGCCGCTACGATCTGTGGATCGGCACCGACGACTTCAACGCGTGGGCCCACGGCCAGGTCGTCGCCGTGGCGTTGGGCGAAGCCGCTGCCGAGTGCGGCCACACCCGCCGGCTCCACGAGGATTTTGCCCGCTTGGTCCGCAGGGAACCGCAGTACCGTGCCGCCGAGCCGGTGCGGGCGGTGGTCGAGTTCGGGGGAAGGAAGTTTCCCCTGGTTCTCGAGCAGAGCGACCCCGGCGAGGGCGACTACGACCTCCTCCGTTTCGACACCGCGGGATCGGGGGACCTCACCGCACCGCCGGTGAAGGCCCGCAACGGCGACCGGGCCGCTGGATTCGACCGGATCGAGTTCCCTCCCGTGACCATTCGCACCGGTGAGGATGACGGCCCCTTCGAATACGCTTTCGTCCTCAGCGTCCACGTCGACACGGGGTATTCCTACCAGGCCTACGGGCCCCCTTCCTCCGACCCGAGGGGCGAAGGAGACGAGGAACTCCGCCCCAGGGAGCCGGTCCAGGTGGCGCTCCTCTTTGAGACGGCCGCCTACCGCGCCGGAACCTTCCTGCTCGATGGCGAGGAGATCCGGGTCGCGCTCGTCGACCTGAACACGGACGGCCGCTTCGACGACTTCCCCGCGCCCCGGGAGGATGAGGCCGGAGCGGAGGTCCCGGACCACCGCGATGCCTTTGATTTCGGGTCTTCTGAACCCGGTGTGGCCATCGTCTTCAACCCGCAGTTCGAGACCGCCGATTCGCCCTGGATGGGGCAGGGCGCATGGATCCGCGGAGACCATGGACAGTATCTGGCGCGGCTCCTCTCTCTGGAGGGAGCGTTCTACGACGTTGAAGTGACACCCTCCGGCGACCGCTTGACGTTGCGCCCCACCCGCTTGCCCCTGGGCGCGTTCACCAATCCCCACGACGGCTTCCGGGTCGCGCTCTCCGGCGAATACGGACCTCTCCATCTCGGCGGAGAGGCCAACGTAGCGGTGCCGCTTCCCGCGGGCCGGTGGCGGCTCGTCTCGTATACGCTCCAACCCCCGGAACCGGAGCAACCGCAGAGGTCGGTGATGGGAGCGCTGGGGCGGGCCTTTTCGAGCGCTCTCGCGCCGGGGATGGGGGCGCCGCACCGAGCATCGACGCGCCTGCAGGCCTACCTCCCCTCCGACACCCCGGCGCTGGAGATTGCCGCCGGTGAGACGACACCCGTCTCCTTCGGTCCGCCGCTGAAGCCCGTAGTGAATGCCTCCTGGCGGCGGAACTACCAGATCGTGATGGGAGAAGACGGTCCGGAGCGGGTGGAGGCCGAGCAGCCGGGGCCTCGCCTGCTCGACCTGAGTCTGGTCTTCCTCGGCACCGCCGGCGAACGCGTCCAGAACATCACCGTTCGCGGCTCCCGTCCCCCGGCGCCGCAGTTCGAGGTGATCGATCCCGATGGGGAAGTCGTCGTCAGCGGCGTCTTCCGCTATGGGTGAGGCTTCACCTGCGGGTACTCGTGGCGAGTACCGGAGGACGCGGCGGACGAGTATCGCGTGCGCGTTACTGCCGAGGCGGGGCCATTCGCCGTCGAGGA
>SKOZ01000012.1 GCA_007119795.1 Planctomycetales bacterium
CCGGCGGGCTCGGGCATGGAGGAGACCTACCAGCTCACCTCGGCGCTGAAGTACCTCTCCTTCGGCCGCGAAGTGGCCCTGGTGACCGACGCCCGCTTCTCCGGCGTGAGCACGGGGGCCTGCATCGGCATGGTCGCTCCCGAGGCGCTGGCCGGCGGCCCCTTGGGTAAGGTCCGCGACGGCGACCGCATCCGCATCGCGATCGACCGCCGGCGGCTCACCGGCACCGTCGACCTGGTCGGCGACGCGGCCGGCGAGTTCACCCCCGACGAAGCCGCCCGCGTCCTCGCCCAGCGCCCGCCCCATCCCGACCTGGCACCCGATCCCCGGCTCCCCCCCGAGACGCGCCTCTGGGCCGCCCTCCAGACCGCCAGCGGCGGCCCCTGGGGCGGCTGCATCTTCGACGTCGAGCAGATCGTCCGGCGGTTGGAAGGGTGAAGAGTGAAGGGGAAAGGGGAAAGAGTGAAGGGTGAAGGGGCTCCTCGTTCCCAAGCTCCAGCTTGGGAACGTGTATCCGCGAAGCTCTGCTTCGCTGAATGCCGGACGGTTAAGCTTCACTCGTCGGCGTTGCGCTGGAGGGAGTCGCCACGCTCGACCGGCGCTAGAGATCCTCCGCCGCTGGGCTCGCCGAGGTCGAGGAGGCAGGTGGCTCAGAGGGCGACGGCGGTGCGGCCTGCTCATCGAGACGATCGAGCACCGCGGCGAGGAGATAGACCAGTGAGGCGAGGTGCGCGGCGAGCGCGGCCAGGGTGGCCGCGATCATGAGGAGAAGGTAGACCAATCTGGCCCCCGCGTCGCCGATCGCTGCCCCGAAGCCGAGCAGTGCGACGACCAGCAGGCCAACCCGCCAGACGTGACCCCCTCGCTCGCGCTGCTGACGCTCGTTCGGTCCCATGGTAACCTCGATTGCGTGCAGGGTTCATTGTTCGCCAGTCTAAGCGGCCGTGGCGGAGGGTGCAATGTCGACGATCGCGCTGTTATTCTTTCCAATGTGCTGCCCGTGACCTGCATGGTGTGTGGGCTTTCTTCCCCTGACGAGCAAGAGGATCGTTCGATGTCGCGCTTCGAGCATTGCATTCGCTTCGTTTCGTGGGGTGCTTTCTTGGTTTTCGCCATGGCGATGGTTCCGCGGGTCTCCGCGGAAGCCGCCGACGAGGGCGGCGGACGGCTGCCGGCGATCGGGCACGTGGTCGAGGCGGTCGAGCAGGGAGGCACGCTCACGCTCTTCGGCGAGGGGCTCTCGCCCGAGGTCCAGGTTTGGCTTTGGCAGCCCTCGCCCAATGCCCCTGCCGTCCTCCGCTCGGAGGAGGCCCTGGACGAGCTGCGGCAGATGGCGTTGGCGTTTCCGGACCTGCCCCCCCTGCCCGACGAGCCGCCCGGCGAAGCCCAGCCGGCCGAGCGCCTCGGCGACCCGGGGAACCCCCGCGTGGCCATGGTCCGTCAGCTCGGTTCAGCCCATCCGGCATGGGACGACAGCCACATCCTCCCTACCGTGATCTGGATCGAGCATGAGGCGGGTTACTCGGCGCCGTATCTGGTGAACGGCCCCCAGCTCTGGTTCGCCTCCGAGTCGGCGGCCGTACCGGGGGAGCGGCTGCGGCTCTTCGGAACCAATCTATTCGGCGGGCCGAACAATCCCTCGCAGTCGCTGATCGCGCTGCGAAACCCAGATTCCGGCGAGGTCTTCTGGGGCCGGCAGCTTCGCCGCTACAACCAGGAGCATCCCAACGTCCGCCAGCACGAGATCAGCTTTCGCCTCCCCGCCGAGCTGCCCCCCGGGAATTACGAGGTGCGAGTCCACCACCTGGCCGGAGGGCCGCACGGCTGGAGCAACGGGCTCACTGTCGAGATCGTGGACCGGCGGAGCGTGGTGGCGCAGATGGGCCGCGGCGACGAGAGCAGCCATGCCACGCCGGAAGAGCGGCACTTCCCCGAACCACCTCCGGTCTTCCGCGTGACGGAAGCAGCAGGCGACGGCCTCACCGACGACGGACCGACGATCCAAGAGATGCTCGACGAGGCCGCCGCGGTGGGCGGCGGCCTCGTGGTGCTGCCGGCGGGGAGGTTCGCGGTGAGGAAGCCGTTGGTCGTGCCCGCCGACGTCGTACTCCAGGGGGCGGGGCGGGAAGCGAGCAGCCTGACGGTCTCCCCCTTGGCGCCCATCACCGCGGGCCATCGCCGCAAGGCCGCGGTGGCGATGGTCGAAATGCGGACGCGCAGCGGAATCCAGGACCTGGCGGTGATCGCCGGACCGGGCGTCGACATCAACGTCAAGGTGGAGGACCAGGCGGTCGTGGAAGACGTCTTCCTCCGCCGCGTGCGGATCGAAAACACCCACGCCTACCTCTGGGACCAGGAGGCGACGAACTGGGAGAATCCCGACTTCGGCCTCTTGGTCAACAGCGCCAGCCGCGGCTTCCGCCTGCTGCAATCGGAGATCGTCGCCCCCATGACCTTCCGCATGGAGGGCTATGGGCGGCGGCACCGCCACGCCCACATCGCCGGCAACCGCTTCGAGACCTACCCGCACCACGGGGAAGACAACGTCTTCCTGCTGGCGATCTCGGAGTCGATCTTCGAGAACAATGTGATGGCCTACGGGCACCGGGCATTCACCAGCCAGCGGGGAACGTGGCGGAACTTCATCGCCCACAACCAGACGCTGGACATCCACGGCGTGGGGAACGGCTCGGAGATCTTCATGAGCGAGTACGGGCACAGCCTCTACGACGGCCCCATCGAGCCGGCCGAGGACGCCGCCGGCACGCTGCGTCTCCCCCAGGCGGTGGAAGACGAGCTCCTGGAACAGCTCCGCTCCGTGGGCCGCCACGAAGACATCTACGCTTTCGTGGTCTCCGGCCCGGGGTTCGGCCAGCTCCGGCGGGTGGTCGAGCAGGACGGGCGGACGCTGAGCCTGGACCACCCCTGGCGCATACCTCCTGAGGCCGAGAGCGAGGTGATGCTCCTTACGTCTACGACGCAGAACCTGCTAATCAACAACGCCAACCTGAGCGGCCGCGGCGTGTATGCCTTCTTCTACGGGGCGGCGGTGGACAACGTGCTGGCGGGCAACGAGGCCAGCGGCGGCGGGGTGACGTCGATCTGGATCAGCGCCGTGGCCCATACGGACGACACGGCCCTGGTGGCCTACAACACCTTCGCCAACAACCGCCTCGTGCTCAACGGCGGCATCCACCTGGCCGCCCTCGACTGGTCGCGCGACGAGGGTCGGCCGCCGCTGGTGATCGGTAATCGGCTGGTCCGCAACCAGGTGTGGCGGCCGGGCGAGTTCGGCAGCCCCAACCAGCACTATGCGGCGTGGAACTGGCAGGGGGGCCCGAGCGCCGGCCACGGCTGGATCGAGCCGGGCCGGCGGAAGGGGATTGCCATCTGGGGCGGGTCGTACAACGTGGTGGAGAACAACTACGTCGACGGCGCCGAGGCCGGCCTGCATGCGGGCCCCGGCCGCGGCACCAGTGCCGCGCGGGCACCCGTACGCGGCAACTTCTTCCGCTGGAACCGCATCGACCGGACCGAGACGGCGGTCGACGATCAGGGGGAGGCGGGCTACGTCGAGCCGCCGGCGTACCAGTCGTACGGCGCCACCGGCCAGTGAGACACCCAGGAAGCACTGCCTCCTGCGATCACAATACGGCCGGAATCGGCTGCCTCGCTCATGGAAACGCCCTTCTTCCGCAATCACGCGAGCGATCGGCTCTCGGGAAGCTCTTCTAACCCAGCCGGCGAAACCGGCTGCTCATTGGGGATCGGCGGGGCGGGCCTTCTCGAGCACATCGGCGATAGAAACCGCGCTGCCGCCCAGGTCTTTGCTCTTTTCAGCCGCCTCCATGAAGGCGAAGATCTCGATCGTCTCTTCGGCCGAGACGGGTGCCTCGCCCGTCTGGAAGAAGCGGCAGATCTCCTCGACCAGCGGCCCGTAGCCGGTGTAGGGGCCGGCCGGGGCGATCCCCGTGGTGCCGAAAACGGTGGCCCCGAAATCGCTCCGCCCGTCGCGGATGCCGCGATAAGTCCCCACGCGACCGTCCTTCCAGACGCCTACCACGACGTCCGTCCCCTCGGTATGGACGCGGGTTACCGACTCGATGCCCGTCCCCATGATGGTAAAGAGGATCTCCACGCCATGGACGCCGTACCAAAAGAGGTCCGGGTGGGTGGGCTCGATCGCGCAGGGGCTGTAGGCGTCGCAGCCGCGGATTTCGCCGACGGGCGGATCCGTCCGCATGCCGATGATCCCCGGCGCAAAGCGGAGCGAGGAGCTGGAAAAACAGGGCACGCCGTGCTTCTCGGCGAGGTGGAAGATCTCCACGGCGTCGGCCAGCGAGGCGGCCACCGGCTTGTCGATGTAGACCGGCTTGCCGGCCGCCAGGACGGGCCGCACTTGCTCGAGGTGCTTGCGGCCGTCGACGCTCTCGAGCAGCACCACATCGACCTTTTCCAGCAGCGCGTCGATCGAGTCGACGATCTCCACCCCCATTTCCCGAACCTGGTTGGTGAAGCCCTCGATGCGGTCGCGGCTGGCGGGCAGGTCCTCGCTGCCGCCGGGATAGGCCGCCACCACGGTCACGCCTGCCATCGCCTCTGCGGCCGAAGGATCGTTGATCATCCGGGTGAAGGCGATCACGTGCGAGGTATCCAGACCGATGATCCCCGCACGGATCTCCGCGGCGGGCTCTGCCGACCAGGCGGCCGAAGCGGATAGTGTCAGGCAAGCGGCCAGCAAGAACAACCGAACCGGCAGGAAAGGCGGGGGAGACGACATGGGAGGTGTCCTCGCAGGGGTTAGGATTGAACGGCCATCCGCATCGGCCCGCATCGGCGGCGAGGATGCCTGGACAACCCCTCTACTTTGCGCACCAGGCAACCCCGGACGCAACCATTCGGCGGGATTCTCGTACTCGAAGATGCGACCCGCACCCCTCTTTTGGTGGCATCCGCGCGGGAAGCGATGTCGGCCGCGGTGCAAATCTAGTCGGCGGCGAGGGTTCGCGCGGCCTGGCGCAATAAGGCGGAGCTTGGCGGATGCATGGCGCACACAGACAAGCTCCAGAGATCGAATCGAGGTAAGCCTCTGCCGGGCCGAGGCCTCGGTACTTTCGGCCAGCGCCGATCCAGCCATTCTTGCATCGCGGCCCGATGTTACCCTAACCCAAAGTGCCCCTTTTGGTTGCCTTGATCGAACGCGTTCGAAGGGCTACAATTCCTCAGCGAAGCATCGGGGTGATCCGGCTGCTGACCGCGGAACCGGGCAATGCCAAGGGGATTCGGACGGAGAGGGCCGATTGCACCACTATTCGGCTATTCGGTGCATGCCACTCCCTCAGAATGCCTGCGTCCGCAGGGGGGTACACCCTCTCGGATCGGCACCGGGAACGGAGGAGGAGCCTACTGGCCGATCACGGCTTCCTAAGGTAGTAAGTTTGCAGGGAGTGCGACGCCATGAGCAGGATGCCCGCGGCAGCCTACCTATGGCCTGCGCTGCCCCAGATTTGGCGGCGCGGCGCATGGAGCGACTTGGCACGGGCCGTGGGGTTTGGCGTTGCGCTGAACCTCACGCTTCTGGCAAGCGTTATATGGGTAGAGCTTTGGCCCGATGCAGCGCGGCGCTTGGCATGGTGGGCGATTGGAGTAATTTGGGTTATTTCGGCACTGTATAGCGTTTACTGGAATCGCCGTTGGAGCGATTCCTCATGCGAGCGCGACGGCGGGCTCTTCGCAGAGGCCCTCGAAGAATACCTGCGGGCCAACTGGTTCGAGGCCGAGCGGCTCCTGCGGCGGTTGCTCGCTGTCAATGCCCGGGACTGCGATGCGCGGCTCATGCTGGCCACGTTGCTGCGACACACGCGTCGCTTCGACGAGGCCCGCGAGGCGCTCGGTTGCCTGTCACGGTATGATGGCGCAGGGAAATGGGAGTTGGAAATCACCCGCGAGCTGGAGTTGCTCGACGAAGCCCGGGCGGCGCCCGCCGCCACCGAGTCGGTAGGTCATACGGAGAGCGCGGCGGAATCGTCCGCCGCCCGGCACGCGGCCTAGGCCGCGTGCATATCGCAGGAAACGAGGCAGCCCAAGAAAACGACGGTCGCTGATTCGGCCGCTGACGGGAGAAAGTCATGTACGAGAGATTCACGGACCGCGCCCGCAAGGTGATGCAACTGGCGAACCAGGAGGCGCAGCGGTTCAATCACGAATACATCGGCACGGAGCACATCCTCCTCGGCTTGATCAAGGAGGGTAGCGGAGTGGCGGCCAACGTGCTGAAGAACCTGGACATCGATCTGCGCAAGATCCGCCTGGAGGTGGAGAAGCTCGTGCAGAGCGGCCCGGACATGGTCACCATGGGCAAGCTGCCGCAGACGCCGCGGGCCAAGAAGGTGATCGAGTACTCGATGGAGGAGGCCCGCAACCTGAACCACAACTACGTGGGGACGGAGCACATTCTGCTCGGCCTGCTCCGCGAGCAGGAGGGGGTCGCCGCGCAGGTGCTCATGAACCTGGGGCTGAAGCTGGAAGACGTCCGCGAAGAGGTGCTCAACCTCCTCGGCCACGGCGAGGCCGCCGAGGGCTCGGAGCGGGGGGGCGGCCTGGGTGCGCCCGGCGAGCCGCAACGCGCGGGGGCGAAGTCGAAGACGCCGGCGCTGGACAGCTTCGGCCGCGATCTGACGGAATTGGCACGCCAGGGCAAGCTCGATCCGGTGATCGGCCGCGAGAAGGAGATCGAGCGGACGATGCAGATCCTCGCCCGCCGCACGAAGAACAATCCCGTGCTCCTCGGTGAGGCGGGGGTGGGCAAGACGGCCATCGTCGAGGGCTTCGCCCAGCGGGTCGTCGAGGGGAACGTCCCCGAACTCCTCATCGAGCGCCGCATCGTGGTCCTCGACCTGGCGATGATGGTCGCGGGCACGAAGTACCGCGGCCAGTTCGAGGAGCGGATCAAGGCGGTGATGAACGAGGTCCGCCGCGCCAAGAACACCATCCTCTTTATCGACGAGTTGCACACCCTCGTCGGCGCCGGGGGCGCGGAGGGCGCCATCGACGCCTCGAACGTCCTCAAGCCGGCCCTCTCCCGCGGCGAAATCCAGTGCATCGGCGCCACCACGCTCGACGAGTACCGCAAGTACATCGAGAAGGACAGCGCCCTCGACCGCCGCTTCCAGGTGGTGATGGTGGAGTCCTCCACCAAGGAGGAGACCGGCGCCATCCTCAAGGGTCTCCGCGACCGCTACGAGAAGCACCACCACGTGCAGATCACCGACGACGCCATCGGCGCTGCCGTGGAGCTCTCCAGCCGCTACATCACCGGCCGCTGCCTCCCGGACAAGGCCATCGACGTCATCGACGAAGCCGGGGCCCGCGTCCACCTCAAGTCGATGACCCGCCCGCCCGACCTGAAGGACATCGACGAGGAGGTCGAGCGCCTCAACAAGGAGAAGGAGGAGGCGGTTGCCAACCAGGACTTCGAGAAGGCCGCGGCGCTCCGCGACCGCGCCGACAAGCTTCGGGAGAAGAAGCAGCAGATCACCCGGCAGTGGCGGGAAAAGTCGCGCGAGACCGACGGCGTGGTCGACGAGGAGGTGATCGCCGAGGTGATCTCCAAGATGACCGGCATCCCCCTCACCCGCATGACCACCGAGGACTCCATGCGGCTGATGAAGATGGAGGACGAGCTCCACAAGCACGTCATCAGCCAGGACGAGGCGATCAAGTCGATCTCCCGCGCCGTGCGCCGCAGCCGCAGCGGCTTGAAGGACCCGCGGCGGCCGACGGGGAGCTTTGTCTTCGCCGGGCCCACCGGCGTGGGGAAGACCCTCCTCGCCAAGGTGCTCGCCGAGTTCATGTTCGGCGATCAGGATGCCCTCATCCAGATCGACATGAGCGAGTACATGGAGAAACACAACGTCAGCCGGCTCATCGGTGCCCCGCCGGGCTACGTCGGCTACGAAGAGGGGGGCCAGCTTACGGAGAAGATCCGCCGCCGGCCTTACGCTGTGGTGCTCCTCGACGAGATCGAGAAGGCCCACCCCGACGTCTTCAACATGCTCCTCCAGGTGATGGAGGAGGGCCGCCTGACGGACAGCTTCGGCCGGAACGTCGACTTCCGCAACACGATCCTCATCATGACCACCAACGCCGGCGCCGAGGCGATCAAGAACGAATCGGCCTTCGGCTTCCAGCGGCCCGACGAGGACGCCTCCTACGAGAACATGAAGGATCGCGTCAAGGAGCAGATCGAGAAGGTCTTCCGGCCCGAGTTCCTCAACCGCGTCGACGACGTGATCGTCTTCCGTCACCTGACGACCGAGGACCTCGGCGAGGTGATCGAGCTCGAACTGGCCAAGGTCCGCGAACGCCTCGCCGAGCGCGGCCTGAGCCTGGTCCTCTCCGACGAGGCCCGCAGCTTCCTCGTCAAGAAGGGCTCCGACCTCGACTTCGGCGCCCGGCCGCTGCGGCGGGCCATCGAGAACTACGTCGAGGATCCCCTCTCCGAGGAGCTCCTCAAGGGCGAGTTCCAGGGGGTCAATACGCTCACCGTCAAGGCCAAAGAGATCGGCGGCAAGAAGCAGCTCTTCTTCGAAGGGACGCTCGAGCAGCCCGCCAAGGAGGAGCCCGTCGCCGCCGGCGCCGAGGGGAGCGGCGAGTCGAAGCAGTAGTCTCGCCGCCCCTTACCGTTCCAGCCACCGCCGCAGGGAGAAGCCGCGGCGGTAGGCGTCGGCGATGACGGCCACCACGATCACCAGACCGGTGATCACGCGCTTCGTCGGCTCCGTGGAACCGAGCTGCGCCAGTCCCGTCTGCAGGACGGCGATGATCACCACCCCGAAGAAGCTGCTGATCACCGAGCCCCGGCCCCCCATCAGGCTGGTGCCGCCGATGACCACAGCGGCGATCGCCGCCAGTTCCAGGCCGACTCCCGCGTTGGGATTGGCCGCCGCCAGCCGCGAGGTCTGAAACGCGGCTCCGAGGCCGGTGAGCATCCCCACGAGCACGAAGACCGCCAGTTTCACGGGGCGGGGGTCGATCCCCGTCAGCCGCACGGCCTCCTCGTTGGTCCCGATGGCCACCACGTAGCGCCCGAAGACCGTGCGCGACAGGATCACTTGCCCGGCGAGGACCACGCCAATGGCCACGAAAAAGGCGGGGGAGAAGCCGAGGAAGGGCAGCGGCGCGCCGACCGGCTCCACGGCCGGTCCGATGTACACGGTCCGCGAGGCCGTCACCAGGTAGGCGCCGCCGCGGGCGATCTCCAGCATTCCCAGCGTGACGATGAAGGGGGGAATGGCCCAGCCGACCGTGATCGCCCCATTGGCCAGCCCGCACGCCGCACCCACCATCATCGCCAGCGGAATGGCCAACTCCAGCGGCCAGCCCCATTGCACCATGGCCACACCCATCACCACGCTTGAGAGCGCCAGCACCGATCCGACCGAGAGATCGATCCCGGCGATAATCAGCACGAAGGTCATCCCCACGGCGATCACCGTCAAGTCGGGGATCTGGTTCGCCAACGTCGCGAACGTCCGCAGCGAAAAGAAGTGGGGGCTGCGGAGGCTGAAAAAGACGACCAGCGCCCCGAGGACCAGAAGGAGGCCGGCGTATTCCAGCAGTGCCGTCCCCAACCGCCGTAGGCGCGAAACCTCCGGCAGGGCATCGGTGGCAGGGGGGGAAGAGGGCGCAGTCGGCGTATCAGGCATGGATGGTTGGGGCTGTTTGGAATGCGGGAGAGGCAAGATGCATTGCCCAGGCGCGGGGACGCGCTCCAAGACATGAAGAAAGGCGAATTCCCCGCCGGTGTCAAGCCGGACGGGCGCTTTCCCCCGCTGGGTCACTCGAGGCGAGCGAGAAATCGCCGCCAATGCCGCACGAAATCCGCCAGCGGCACTCCCACGAGCAATTCGAAGCGGGCCGTCGCGTCCGCCCCTCCTTCTCCCGCCGCCAGGTAGGCCGCCAGCCGGTCCCCCTCGAGCGCCTCCCACTCGAAGAGCAGGAAATGGACCAGCGCCCCGGCATGGGCGTAGTAGCGGGCGGCCCGCGCGGGCCGTCGATCGAGGAAGGCCTCGGGCCCTGCCCCGAGCAACTCCCTTACGGGGAGCGCGGACTCATCGTTTGCGGCACGGAGTCCCTCTACGGTGCGGCGGCTGAGGACATCCGCCCGCAGATAGCCGCCGTCCACCTCCGCCCCCTCGAAGACCATCGCCAAACCTTCGTCGAGCCAGAGGGGAACGTCGTACCGCGCAGAGGGAAACAGGTAGTTCTCCAAATAGGCGTGCCAGGCCTCGTGTCGCAGTAGAGCAAGCAAATGGGAATAAGCCTGCCGCTCGATCGCTTCGCGTTCCCGCTGGTAGCGGAGCAACTCCGCCTGCCGCTCCTCGATGGCCTGCTCCATCCGCCGCCGCTCGGCCGCCAGGAACCGGGCGTAGTCCCGCCGCTGTGGTCCTCCCGGTGCCTTTCGCAGGCGTTCGGTCAATTCCGCCACGCGGACGTCGATGCCGGCGCGGAGCCGCTCGATCTCCTCACGAAGCGACCGCTCATTGGCCTCGATCAGGCGTCGCCGCAAATCGGCCGAGCTCCAGTCGCTGCCCACGAGCACGACGTTCTGCTCGCGGAGAAAGACGGCCGGATTCTCGAGAGAGAGGCCCTCGCTGCTGAACCGGTCGGGAAACGCCGTCTCTCCCCCGGCGAGCAGGAAACGCGGCCGATCCTCCGGATGCGTCCGCGGCGGGAAGAAATGGCGGAAAACCGCGAAAGCCCGCTCGATCTCCGCCGCGGCACGGCGCGTTTCGAGCTCGCCAAGGCTGCTCTCCAGCGAGAACCCTCCTCCGGTGTAGTTCCAGGCGCCGAATTCCGCGGGGCCGCTTGCCCCGAGCACGACCTCCTCAGGGGGGATCGCGGCGAAGCGCGCGCCCCGGAGCGGGGCCGCGAATGGATCGGCCGGCCCCGATCCCTCGTGGACGAGGGTCACCTCCGCGACGGCCTCGCGTCCAACCGGTCGGAGGACCAGCGCACAAGGCTCGCGGTGGCCAGGGACCAGTTCGCCCAGATAGAGCCACCGCCCACCGTCGCCTCCGACCCAGCCGAGCATTTCCCGTCCGTCGTTCAGCCGCACGGTCGCCACCGCCTCCGGGCGTGGCAGCGCAACCGGCCGATGAGCCGAATCGTCCTGCAGCGGCGCATCCTGCTCCAGATGCATTCCCGCGGACGATGGCTGGGCGCAGAAGCCCGTTCCACCGGAGAGGAGTATCATAACTCCCAACCAAGTGTGCCACCCTGCTTGGTGGACCGGGATCCGATGCATCGTGCCTGCTTTCCGGGACCATCGGTGTGCTGGGGAGTCTACCTCATTGTACACGCCCCGCCCAGATGCCGCGCGGAAAAGGACGAGCCTAGGCGGACGGATTCAGGCGTTCCAGGAAGCGGCAGCCGACGAGAACGTACGGCTCCCCCTCTTCGTCCGCTTCCTCTGCCCTGGCGGCCTCCCCCGCCGACGCCTCGGTGCCGGTCGACGGCAAGGATTGGGAGAGCCGCTTCACCCGCCCTGACGGGAAGAGGAGGACGGGGGTGCAGTGAACGATTTCGGCCGCCACGTAGATCACCCCCGGAGGTATGCCAAAGGCGACCACGAGTTCGCGGAAGTGGGGCCTCGTACGAAACAGGAAGGAGAAGCCCCCTTGGGAAAGATCGTGGCAGCGGACCTCGCGGAACTCGGAATCGTCGGGAACTCCCGATCCTCGGCACTGGGCGACCCGTTGCCGCTCGTCGAACGGCAGCCGCTCCCGCCGCCGTTTCTCGGGCTCGGCGGGGTTGGCCAAGACCAGCTCGTGGATCAACTGGTACAGGTTGGGGTTGACCTGGCTCACGGTGGTGTGGAGGTACGCTGCCTGCAGTCTGGAGTGCCCTAAACATTCATAAGACATCCGGTGCCAGAGGGCAAATCTCCGGCGGACCGCTGCCGGACACCCGCGCGCCAGCCGTCCGTCTGGATCGACTGCGGGGGTTTTCGGGCGCGCTCGCGCCGGCCCGGCGGCCGGCAGACTGTATTGCTGGCTACCGCCTTCCCATCGGGTTAGCACGGTTCCCGGAATGATCATGACTAGGCCGCCCGTGAGGGAAGGCCTCGGTAGGCCGCCCCTGCGGGCTGGAAGGGATGGCGAGCATCCCGGAGGGACCGGGGGCTTCTGCATCGCGAACTCGCCTCCGTGGGTCAGGGCTGCCAGCAAGGGGATGCATACCGCCGCCCACGAGAGCGGTCGGAATGGCACGGTCGACGGCCGTTGGCCTATCGCGGGCAGCCGCTCGCGGGAAGTCACCGCTGCCGGCGCGAGCGGGGGGGTGGGGGGGTGAGGGATATCGAGCGCCGGGCGGTCGCCCCAGGCATACCGTCAAAACCAAGAGACCCGCGGCCTGCGGCTTGACACCCTGTTTTTTCCTGGTGCTGTTGTCAATAATAACGTAGATCCGCGGCAATTCATGGACCTTGTTGGTAAGGAGAAACCTGGTGATGGGATCGGGTCGGCTGGGCTCGATCGGGAACCGGGCCGGCCGGTGGGGTAGCGCCCTGCGCCAGGCCGGGTGGCGGATTTTTCGGAGAGAGCCCCTCCCGGGTGCCCCCTTCGACGGGCCGGCTTCCCAGTCATCCGTTCTGGCGGGCACGACCGATCCGCAGGGCGCTGCGGAGCAGAGCCTCGCCAATCTGGATCCCCATGTGGGAAAGGAGCGGGGCGTGCGGAGCGCAACTTCCTCACCCTGTCCTCGTGAGGATGCTCCCGAGAAACCGCAGTATTTCGCGGGCCCAGCAGACCCGGGCAGCTCCCCCTCCGATCTACCCGGTATCGCCCCCTCTTCAGACAGGTCGGTTACTCGATCGCAACCGGCCGGCACCTACCCAGCGGGCCGCGGCTTCGCGGCCGTCCGTGTGGCCTTGGGACTGCTATTGTTGGCTGCCGCGGGTATGAAGGTCCATGAGCTGCTCACCTACCCGACCTTCGGCAGCGGCTGGCTCGACGCGCGGTGGGCGCAAATCGCCGTCGTCGAGTTCGAGCTCTTCCTGGGTCTCTGGCTCCTCTCGGGCCTCTTCCCCCGCCTGCTCTGGTCGGCGGCGGTGGCGTGCTTCAGCGGTTTCGGGCTCGTGGCGCTCTACAGGGGCATCACCGGCGAGGCCTCCTGCGGCTGCTTCGGCCACGTGGAGGTGAATCCCTGGTGGACGCTGGGACTCGACACCCTTGCCGTCGCGGCGCTCCTCCGATACCGCCCGCCGGCGATCGGGGCATCGTACGGCGAGGCAGGTTCGCCCTGGCGGTTTCTCATCCGTGCCTTTCGACCCGCCCACCATCGGGAGATCTATGGTGCGGCAGCGCTGGTGGGGCTGGCGCTGCTCGTCGGTGCCCCGCTCGGCTGGCGGCTCGCCATGCACGAGGCGGCGCGCCTCGACGACTTGGGGCTTGCGTCCGCCGACGGCTCCTTCGTCGTGCTCGAACCGGAGCGATGGGCGGACAGACCGTTCGCACTGATCCACTATGCCGACCTCGACCGGGTCGTGCTGGAAGGGGAATGGATGGTCCTCGTGGTGCGGCCGGGGTGCCCCTTCTGCGAACGTCTGCTGGCGAGATGGCCGGACCTTGCCGGCCGGTTCCGCGGTGAAGACCTCGGCCGACGCGTGGCCTTGCTCACCATCGAGGAGCCGCCGCCGATCGAGTACCGCGAGACGATCGCCGCCGAAGCGAGCGGGGTGCTCGATACCTCGCGGGATTGGCTCGTGGAAACGCCCCTGATCATCGGGCTGGTCGAAGGAGCGGTGGTGGCCGTCGTCCCGCCGGCCGACATCGAGGCCGCCCTGCGGAGTCCAGATAAAGGAAGCATGGACCAGTGACCGGTTCAGTCACTTCACGTTTGCGCGAAGACGGGGCGCGTTCCTCGGTACGCGGCACAGGCCCCTGTGCCGTGCGTGGTCGAGAAGGGACGTTCGCACCCACGGTCCTTTCGTGCGCCAGCCCCGGTTCCCAAGCGAACGTCTCGCGGTGCGCGGCACCGCACAGAGGCCTGTGCGGCGTACGGCGCGGGAGACATCGTGCAACATCGCTCTTGACGGGGTGGGGGGAGCAACCATGAGCAGGCTGGCCCACGTGGCGCTCTATGGAACCATCTTTGCGCTGGCGGCCCTGGTGGCCTATGCGGGGACGCGGGTGCTCTTTCAGGACACCGCGGGAACGGGCGAGACTTCGCAGACCGCGGAGGCCCTGGAGATCATTCCCGCGGTGTATGACCTCGGAGAATTGGATGCCGACGCGGTCCGTGACGCGCGGTTCGAGCTTCACAACCGAGGCCCGCATCCGCTGGAGATTGTGACGATCCACTCGGACTGCGCTTGCACGAATGTCGCCGTCGCGAATCGCGAGCTCCCGCCGGGCGGCCGCACCTACCTGGAGGTCACCTATGCCGCGGCCGGGCGGCGCCACGCCGACCGGTCGGAATTGACGATCGTCTATGCGGTCGCCGGGCAGGGGCTTGTGGCGCGAAGCGAGGCGGCCGTTACCGCCTTCGTCCATCCCCGTCTGAATCACCAGCCCGGGGAGCTGGTGTTTTGTCCTGGCGGCCCTCAGACACAACACCTTGTCCTCGAGGGCCCGGAGGAGAAGCCGTTTCGCGTCGAATCGCTGATCGCCTCCCACAAGGCCTTCCAGGCGGAGTTTTCCGGCGATGACGCCGAGGTTGCCTCCCGGTGGGAGATTGCCGTGGGGTTCACCGCTGACGCATGGGAGAAGGGAGCAGGGCGAGAGCGCCTGGTGGTCAGGACGAGCGACGAGATCGAGCCGAGGTTGGAGGTTTCCCTCCGCGTGGTGGAGCACGGCCCGGCCCCCTGATCGGCTCCGCCGACGCCTCGCTTGCTTGTGCATACCGATCCGGTTAGGATGGTTCCCAAAATGGTGGTCCTAAGGGCGCCCGGTTGGGAATGCCTTGGCAGGTGACCTGGGGGTCGGGCGTGATTGGAGGTCCCTTCTGTCGGCACGGAGGCTTCCACGTCCCATTGAGCGGCTACAGCCCGACTCGGCTCCCCGCGGCCGCCGTGCCGACGATCGGAAGCGCGGCCATACCCCGAAGGGGCCGTGACAACCCGGGTGTGAAGGAGGTCTTGCCGATGAACCGTCTCCGTTCTTTCTGTCACGTCGTCGTGCTGCTTTTCGCCGCGGTCTCGCTGGCGATCCTAGGTCCGGCCCACGGCCAGAGCGCCGAGCCGTCCTACACGCTGGAGGCCGACGAGCACGGCCAGGTGCTGCGGACGCCCGACGGGCGCGTCGTCTTCCGCTACCTTACGGAGATACCTCCGGACAGCAATCTGGCGGCCAACAGTGCCTGCTGCCTCTATCCGCTTCAGACGCCCGCGGGCGTCCGCGTGGTCGACCTGGCTCCCGGCGACCACCGCCACCATCGTGGCGTCTTCCTGGCCTGGCACTCGATGATCGTCGGCGACGCCCCTGCTGATTTCTGGGGCTGGGGCGCGCACACCCCCACCGAGGGCCGCGTCATCCGCAACCGCAGCGTCGAGCTGGTCGAGGCCGACGACGAGCGTGCCGTCGTCGCCGTAGAGAACGACTGGACGATCGACGATGCGGTGGTCCTGGAGGAGGCGCTGATGCTCACCGTGCGCGAGCGGGAGAGTGCCTACGTGATCGACATGGACTTCACGCTGACCCCTCGGGTTGACGTGACGCTTGAGGAATCGGCCTTCGGCGGGTTCTGCGTCAAGGGGCGGCAGGACGGTGCGGCCGCCTTCTTCGGTCCCGACGGTCGCGTGGACCTTCCCGCCCCGCACCACATGGAGCCCGAGAGCGACTGGCCCGCGGCTGCGTGGTACAATTACGTGATCCGCCTCGATGAAGGCCCCGCCGTCGGCGTGGCCGTGATCGACCACCCGGAGAATCCTCCCACGCTCTGGCACAACATCGCGGGCATCGGCATGACCAATCCGTGCATCGTCGCCTTAGGGCCGGTCGAGTGGGAGGCCGGAGAGCCCCAGTCGCTCCGCTATCGCCTGATCGTCCACGACGGCCCCTCGCCCCTGGCCCTGGCCAATGAACTGAGCGAGTCCTGGTGAAGAGGAATTCGCGGCACCGCGAGGCGACGCATCGTGGACCAACCCTCCCGCCGCGGCAATGGGAAGAAAGAGTGCCGTTTCCTCGGCTTGCTTCAACCGGCTTTCACCGACAGGAGTGATTCACCATGACCCATTCTCTGCCATGCGCAACCCTCACCGCGATCCTCTTGCTTGCGACCGCGACCACCGCGGAGGCAGAGCCGGCCTCCCAAAAGATCCGGGTCATCCTCGACACCGACGCCAACAACGAGCTCGACGATCAACACGCCATCGCCTACCTCCTGTTCAACGGCGACGTATTCGACGTCGAGGGGATCACGGTGAACCGGACCCGCGCCGGCGGCGGCATCGACCAGCACGTCGCCGAGGCAAAGCGCGTGGTGCGGCTCTGCGGGCTGGAATCGCAGATCGACGTCTACAGCGGTGCCGACGGCTCCTTCGAGGAGATCCGTCCCCAGCTCGACAGCCCGGATTTTGACGGCGCCGAGGCGGTGGACTTCATCATCGAGCGGGCCCTGGCCGACGACGACCGTCCGCTGGTCCTGCTGCCCGTGGGAAAACTGACGAACATCGCTCTGGCCCTGGCCAAGGAGCCTGCCATTGCTGCGAACGTCCGCGTCGTTTGGCTGGGCTCGAACTACCCCGAGGGGGGCGAGTACAACAAGGTCAACGATCCACCCTCCATGAATTATCTCCTCGACGCAGACGTCCCCTTCGAGATCGCCATCGTGCGCTACGGCAAGCCTTCGGGAACCGATGCCGTGCGGGCTACCCTGGAGGAGGTCCGGGAGAAGATGCCTGGGAAGGGACCGCAGGTGTCGCCGCCCGTCCCCGGCCGCCACGGCGGTGAGTTCTCCAACTTCGGTGATTACTCGGTGAGCCTCTTCGAGAACATCCGGCTCTACGGCGATCCGCCCTCCCGGGCGCTGTTCGACATGGCGGCGGTGGCCATCGTCAAGGAGCCCTCCTGGGCGGAGCCGACCGAGATGCCCGCGCCGATCTTCCACGACGGCCAGTGGACCGACCGCCCCGACAACCCGCGGACCATCATCCTCTGGGAGAACTTCGACCGCGACGCCATCATGGGCGACTTCTACGACCGCATGGAGAACTACCAGTTGGCGGGCCGGGCGCAGCAGTAGGGCAGCTTTGCCGGCTCTTCCTCCTCGCCCGCGCGCCTGGCCCCGCGCCCTGTGCAGCGGTGCCCTGTGCGTCCCCCCGATATCGGTGCTTTCGGTGAGATTCGCCTAAGCGGAGAGCCGCGGGCCGCGCTATGGCTGCTGCCGGGGTTGGAGTGTGCGAGCGGTCTCGGCGTCGGCAAGGTCGGAATGGCAGGAGGGTTTCGTGGGCGCCTTGCCGCGGCCTGCGTCGCTTCCCGCGGTCATGGCATCTCGCGTCTTGGTGGCCAGCTCGTGGACCTGCTCCGGGCCGAGGTAGCCGCGCTCGCGGAGGATGGCCGCCTGTTCCGGAGTCAGCGCGGCGGAGCGGCGGGGTTGGCCGCGCTGGAAGGCGGCATCTTTGCCGCTGGCCCACTCCTGGATCTCGCGGCTGATCCGCACCGCGCACCAGTCGTGCCCGCACATGGCGCAAAAGTCGGTATCCACGTCGAGGTCTTCGTCGTGATAGGCCCGCGCCGTGTCGGGGTCGAAGGAGAGCTCGAAATGCTTCTCCCAGTTCAGCGCCGCGCGGGCATGGGTTACCGCGTCGTCGCGGTCGCGGCTGCCGGGGATGCCCAGGGCGACGTCGGCGGCGTGGGCGGCGATCTTGTAGGCGATGCAGCCCTGCTTGACGTCGTCTCGCTTGGGCAGGCCTAGATGTTCCTTCGGCGTCACGTAGCAGAGCATGGCCGCCCCGTGGTAGGCAGCCGCCGTGGCGCCGATGCAGCTCGTGATGTGGTCGTAGCCGGGAAACATGTCGGTAACCAGCGGCCCGAGGACGTAGAAGGGCGCGCCGTGGCAGAGGCGGCGCTCGAGCTTCATGTTGTATTCGATCTGGTCGAAGGGGATGTGGCCGGGGCCCTCGACCATCACCTGGCAGCCCTGCCGCCAGGCCCGCTCGGTGAGCTCGCCCAGGGTGACCAGCTCGGCGAGCTGGATCGGGTCGGTGGCGTCGGCCAGTCCGCCGGGGCGGCAGCCGTCGCCGATCGAGAAGGTCACGTCGTAGCGGCGGAGGATGGCGCAGATGTCCTCCCAGAGGGTGTACATGAGGTTCTCGCGGCCGTGGTGGAGCATCCACTTGGCCAGCAGCGAGCCGCCGCGGGAGACCAGCCCGATGAGCCGATTCTGGGCCAGCGGCAGGTGGGCCCGCAGCGTCCCGGCGTGGATGGTGAAGTAGTCCACCCCCTGAGCCGCCTGATGCTCGATGGTTTCCAGGACCGTCGCTTCGTCGAGATCCTCGATGCGGCGACCGAGGATCATCGAGTAGATGGGCACCGTTCCCAAGGGGACCGTGCTCTCGCGGAGCAGGGCCTCGCGGCAGCCGTCGAGGTCGCCCCCGGTGGAGAGGTCCATCACCGTGTCGGCTCCCCAGCCGACCGCCCAGTGGAGCTTCTCGATCTCCTCCTCCGTCCCCGACGAGACCGGCGAGGCCCCCATGTTGGCGTTCACCTTGGTCGTCGCCGCCCGGCCGATGGCCATGGGGTCGAGCCGATGACCGAGGTGGACCTTGTTGGCCGGGATCACCATGCGGCCGGCGGCCACCTCGTCCCGGACCAGCTCGGGTGCCAGATGCGGTTCGCGGGCGGCGACGCGAGCCATCTCTGCGGTCACGATCCCCAGGCGGGCGTGCTCGAGCTGGGTTACCGGGTGGAACCCGGGGGGAGGCGTTACCCGCCGCTGTGTCCCGCGGCTGTCGGTGAAGACGTAGCCGCCGTCCGCCGCCTCTGCCCCGCCCGGTGGTTCGATTCGCGTGGCCGGTGCCTCGGAGTGCGAGGCGAGGACTTCGAGCCGCCAGCCGGAAGGCAGGAAGTCCCAGGCGGTCTTGTCGCTCGGCGGCGGCATCCCCGGTGCATCGGGCGAGCTGAAGGCATAGGGCCCGGCAAGGTCGGGGGGGTTGGCAAAGGAGCCGGGGGTGGTGACTGTGGGCTCCGTACCGGGGTTTTGCCCCAGCGGCGGCAGGCGGTAGCGGCCGGCCACGGAGGCGTCGGTTGGATGATTGGGCATGGTCGGGTTTCCCGTGGTCATGCGGAATTGCCGCGGGAAGCCTCGTGACCGCCCCCGGAAGAGCACCGGCGGGCGACGAGTTCGCTTCCCTACGCAGCTCCATCGGCCGCCGCGGACAAATCCGGCACGGCCGAGCGATCGCTGATCAGGTTCGGAGGGACTCTCTCAGTCCCGGCCGAGTCCGGCCGAGACACCCCTAGCGAACACCCATGGGGAGCAACTACCACCCCCCGGAGGTCGTTCCTCCACCGAGAGCGCGTTCCGCTGCTCCATTAAGCGAGCATAAGGCTGCCGCCGCAGCTTGGCAAGGCCCTCGGCCGCGGCAAGGGCAAATGCCGCAGCGCAGCGGCCCCTCTCGGCAGGGCGACACCTGGGCCGGCCGCCGCAGCGAGGCCGGCGCCGGCGTTCGGTTGCCGGTCGCCCACGCGGCGTGTTACGATGCGTTCGCGGACGAGACTGTTTCGACGGCGCCGCCTGTTTTGTTTTCCCCTGCGGGGCAGGTGCTTGCCTTTTCGGTTTGCCCCGCAGCACGAACTCGGGAGGAACACCAATGGTCTTGCGAAGAAATCTCGGCTGTCTGATGGGAGCGGCCCTGGCCCTCGTGCTGGGGAGCGGCGTCCTGCCGGCGGAGGAAATCGGGATCGAGCAGCCCAACGTGGTGATCGTCTTCACCGACGACCAGGGCTATGCCGACGTGGGCGTCTTCGGCGCCGAAGGATTCGAGACGCCGAACCTGGACCGCATGGCCGCCGAGGGCATCCGCTTCACCGACTTCTATGTGGCCCAGGCGGTCTGCACGGCCTCGCGGGCGGCCCTGCTGACCGGCTGCTATCCGAACCGCATCGGCCTATTGGGAGCCCTGGGCCCCGCCTCGAACATCGGCATCAGCGAGGACGAGACCACGATGGCAGGGATGCTCCACGAGGCCGGCTACGCCACGGCGGTCTACGGCAAGTGGCACCTCGGGCATCGCCCGACCTTCCTCCCCACGCGGCACGGCTTCGACGAATTCTACGGCATCCCCTATTCGAACGACATGTGGCCGTTGCACCCCGAGCGGCCCGATGCCTTCCCCGACCTCCCCCTCTTCGAGAACGAAGAGATCGTCAACGCGGCCGTCACGCCGGCCGACCAGGAGCGCTTCACCACGGAATTCACCGAGCGGGCCGTCGACTTCATCCGCCGCCACGCCGAGGAGCCCTTCTTCGTCTACCTGGCCCACCCCATGCCCCACGTGCCCCTCTACGTCTCCGACCGCTTCCGCGGCGCCTCCGAGCAGGGGCTCTACGGCGACGTCATCATGGAGATCGACTGGTCGGTGGGCGAGATCCTCCGCACGCTCGAGGAACTCGATTTGGCGGAGCGAACCCTGGTCGTCTTCACCTCCGACAACGGCCCCTGGCTGAGCTACGGCAACCACGCCGGCTCGGCCGGCCCGCTCCGCGAGGGGAAGGGAACGACCTGGGACGGCGGCCACCGCGTTCCCTTCCTCGCCTGGTGGCCGGGGGCGATCCCCGCGGGGGCCGTCTGCCGGGAACCGGCGATGACCATCGATCTGCTGCCCACCGTGGCCGGCCTGGCGGGCACCGCCTTGCCGGGGCACCCGATCGACGGCAAGGAC
Organism: Planctomycetales bacterium; assembly: GCA_007119795.1. The sequence goes on from SKOZ01000012.1 coordinate 20,885, forward strand.
ATCTGGCCGTTGCTCTCCGGGCAGCCGGATGCACGCTCGCCGCAGGAGGCCTACCATTTCTACTGGGGCCGCGAGCTGCAGGCCGTCCGCGCCGGTCCCTGGAAGCTCCATTTCCCCCACGGATATCGATACGTCGCCGAGGACGGCGGCGACGGCATCCCCGGCCGCTATGCCCAACGGCAGACGCCCCTGGCCCTCTTCGACCTGCACAACGACATCGGCCAGCAGATCAACCTTTCCGAGGCCTACCCCCACGTTGTCGAGCAGCTCGAAGCTCTCGCCGACCGTGCCCGGCAAGAGCTTGGCGACACGCGCACCGGGGCCGAAGGGACCGGTCTGCGTCCCCCCGGGCGAATCGAGAACCCGTGAACCTGGCCGCAGTTAGGGCGGGGCGGATCATTCCGCCAGCTTTTCCAGGCGATCCATGACGCACTGCAGCGCGGCCTGGCAGTGGCCGAGCGCCTCTTCGAGCTGCGCGCGCTCTTCGGTGAGGAGCTTGCGCGCCAGCTCGGGTTCGCCGCAATCGAGGGCGTAGTCGCCGAGCAGGACCGCTTCCGCCGTCTTCCCGCTGATGTCGCCGCGGCTGTATTCCAGATCGAGCCGCCGGCGGAGATATTCCAGGCACTTCGCGAGCGGCTGCCTGGCGCGCATGGCGAGGGAGAGGAGGCGGCCCTCCACGCCGCGGAGGAAGTGCAGGTAGAGGAAGGGGTGGTGCGCAAAGACGCCTTCCACCTCTTCCTTCAACTGCTGGAAGGCGATTTCGGCCTCCGAGAAGGGCTCGTGGTAGTACTTGATGTAGGTCCAGTCGAGCTGGCGGAACTCCTGGGGCACTTCGACGAGGGGGCGGTAGGCGAAATCGGCGTAGCGATTCTTCATGGCGGATGGCCTCTGGCAGTTATCGGCCCACCTGGACCCGGAGACGCCCCCAAGCACGGCCTCCTCCGTCCCTGTGGACATCGCAGGAAGCCACCGAAGGATAGAACCAGGCAAGATTATCAGCCGCTTGGGTATTGCCGGGAACCTTGCGCGACGCTCTCTTCTCTGTTCCCTCTGTTTCCTCCTGTTCGAAATGGGTCACACGAGTCGAGTTGGTTGTTGTCTGAACGGACGCAACCAAGGAGTATCGAGGAGAGGGAAAGGATGAATCGGGGGATGCGCGCGCGGCGTCGATGCCTTCACTGCCTCCTCACCCATTTCCCTTGAATTCGTTCATCATTCCCATTCTCTGTCTTTCCACCGCGCGTCTACCTGCCACCGAGATTCCTCACTCCGTTCCCTCCTGTTCAAAGACGTTCCCTCCTGTTCAAGAACGGCTCTGCTCACCGGTCGTCGAGCTCGGCGCGGAGGCGGTCGAGGCCGTCGAGGTTGGCGCGGAGGGTGACCTCGGCGTCGGTCTCCGAGTCGTGGTCGAGGATTCCCACGGGACCGTGCCAGCCGCTCTCGAGGAGGACGCGGAGCATGGCCTCTTCCTGGTCTCCGGCGCCGATGGGGAGGATCTTCTTTCCCAGGTCCTCGCCGTCGAGGACCATGCCGTTGAGGTTGATGGCCACAAGGTGCGGCTGCATGGTGCGCAAATGGTCGGCGAAGCGTTCGATGTGGTGGTGGCCGTGGTGGAAGTTGTAGACGATCCCCACGTTCTCCCGCCCCAGCGCCTCGATGATGGCCACCTGGTTTTCCGGCTCGCCGAACCAGCCGCCGTGGTTGTAGAGCGCCACCTCGCAGCCGATGGCCGCAGCGCGGTCGGCGATGGGGGCGACGATCGCGGCGGCGGCCCGCACCTTCTCGGCCTGCCCGCCATCGGGGGCGGGGTCGCCCATGCTCACCCAGAGCTGCGTCTGCAGCTCGTGGCGGCGGAGGACGTCGAGGATCGCCTCGGCGTGCTCGTTCAGGCCGGCCGGGAACCACCAGGCGGTGATCTCGATATCGTGCTCGCGCATGGCCCGGACCTCGTCGTCGAACGTGGGGATGTGCTCGGCCCGCCAGTCGTAGGCCAGGCGGCGCAGGCCCAGGCGATCGAGCATCTCCGCCCGCTCCTGGGGCCCGCGGCCCGCGGCGTCGAAGGGGACGATGCACCAGGCGACGAGGTTCTCGCGGGCGAGGAGGTCGGCGGCGGCCGCCTGGGGCGGGGCGGGCTTCGCGGCCCAGAGGGCGAGGACTACCAACAGCAGGGGAAGAGCGCGTTTCGCGTGCATTGCTACACCTCATGGATGGCCGGGGACACTACACTTCCAGGCCCATGATGAACGGCCCGCCCGCAGCCGTCAATCACCGGCTCGCCGCCGAGTTGCCCGGATGGGGGCACCGGGATTCCCTTGCCTGCGGCGGCCGGGGATGGGATCATGCCCGAAGCATCGCCGCACGCCGCCGGGAGGCGGCCAAGAGAGTACGCGGCACAGGCCCTGTGCCGTGCGCGCTCGGGAGATCCGTCCACCGTTTTACCACCGTGCCCAAGAGGGAGCCTGCCATGAATCGGCGCCTGCCTGAGGTATCGTTGAGCCGTTCCACCCGCGCAGGCCACGGCATGGTGCTGCTTGCTTTGCTCTTGGTGGCCGTACAGGAGACGGTCGCAGCGGAAGGCGGCCTTCCCGCGGCGCCGCCGGAAACCGCAGGGATGGACGGCGCGGTCCTCGAGGAGATCGACGCGGTGGTCGCCGAAGGGATCGACGAGGGCCAGATGCCCGGCTGCGTGGTCCTCGTGGGCCGCCAGGGAAAGATCGTCTTCTCCGCCGCCTACGGCCACCGGCAGCTCGAGCCGGAGCCGCTGCCGATGGAGCTCGATACCGTCTTCGACCTGGCCTCGCTCACCAAGCCGATTGCGACGGCTACGAGCGTGATGATCCTCATCGAACAGGGGAAGCTCGGGCTCGACGACCGCGTGGCCGAGCATCTTCCCGAGTTCGACCGTGCCGACAAGCGGGAAATCACGGTCTACCACCTCCTCACGCACCAGAGTGGGCTGCCCCCGGCCAACCCGCTGAGCCAATTCGACGAGGGTCCGCAGCGGGCCTGGGAGCGGCTCTGCGAGCTGCCGCTCCGCCACGAGCCGGGTGCGCGGTTCGTCTACTCCGACGTGGGCTATCTGGTGCTGGGCGAACTGGTCCACCGCATGGGCGGCGCGCCGCTGGACGCCTTTGCCCGCGAGCACCTCTTCGCTCCGCTGGGCATGGCGGAGACCGGCTTTCTGCCGGACGAGGCGCTCCGCCGCCGCGCCGCCCCCACCGAGCGCCGCGAAGATCGCTGGATGGTGGGCGAGGTCCACGACCCCCGGGCTTACCTGCTCGAGGGTGTCGCCGGGCATGCCGGGCTCTTCGCCACCGCCGCCGATCTGGCCGTCTATGCCCAGATGCTCCTCGGCGGGGGCGAATACGGCGGCCGCCGCATCCTCCGCCCCGAGACGGTGGCCCTGATGACCGAGGGCTACCCGGCGGCCGGCGGCAAGCGGGGGTTGGGCTGGGACGTCCGCAGCGGATACTCGACCAACCGCGGCCGGGGCTTTTCGCCGCGGGCCTTCGGCCATGGCGGCTTCACCGGCACCTCGCTCTGGATCGATCCCGAGCGGGAGCTGTTCGTCCTCTTCCTGAGCAACCGCCTCCATCCCCACGGCAAAGGGAGCGTGAACCCGCTGGCGGCCCGCATCGGCAGCCTGGCTGCGCGGGCCGTGGCCGAGCGGCCGGGCGAGGTGCTCGCGGGCATCGACGTGCTGGCGGCCGACGGCTACCGCCCCCTGGCCGGCCGCCGCGTGGGGCTGATCACGAATCACACCGGCGTCGACCGCGAGGGGACGAGTACCGCCCGCCGGCTCCACGAGGCGCCGGAGGTAAACCTGGTGGCGCTCTTCAGCCCTGAGCACGGCATCGAGGGGCAGCTCGACGTGAGCCGCATCGACGATACCCGCGATCCCCAGACCGGGCTGGTCGTCTACAGCCTCTACGGCGCCACCCGGCGGCCGACCGAGGAGATGCTCAGCCAGGTCGATTGCCTGGTCTTCGACATCCAGGACATCGGCGCCCGCTTCTACACGTACATCTCCACGATGGGGATGGCCATGGAAACCGCCGCCGAGCACGGCGTGGCCTTCGTGGTGCTCGACCGGCCGAACCCGATCGGCGGCGTCGAGGTCGCCGGGCCGATCCTCGATGCCGGCCGGGAGTCGTTCGTGGGCTTCCATACGCTGCCGGTCCGCCACGGCATGACCGTGGGCGAACTGGCCTTGCTCTTCCGCGCCGAGCGGGGCTGGGACCTCGACCTTTCGGTAGTGCGTACCGAGGGTTGGCGGCGGAGCATGCTCTTCGACGAAACGGGGCTCGCCTGGATCAATCCCTCGCCCAACATGCGGAGCCTCGCCGCGGCACTGCTCTACCCGGGCATCGGGCTGTTGGAGTTCACGAACATCTCCGTGGGCCGGGGAACGGCCACTCCCTTCGAGCACTTCGGCGCCCCCTGGCTGGACGGCGTTGCTTTGGCCGAGGCCCTCCAGGAGCGGCAGCTCCCGGGAATCGCCTTCTGCGGAGTCGAGTTTACGCCGGATGCGAGCGTATTCGCAGGCGAGCCCTGCCAGGGCGTGGCGATGACCATCACGGATCGCGAGGCCTTCGACCCCGTGCGGACCGGCCTGATCATCGCCCTGCAACTGCGGGCCGACTACCCCGAGAGCTGGAACCCCGAACGTTACGACCGGCTGCTGACCAACCGCCAGGTCTACGAGGCGGTCCTGGCCGGCAAGAGCATCGAGGAGATCGAGGCCCTCTACCGGCCGGACCTGGCCCGCTTCCTGCAGCGGCGGGCGGCCTTCTTGCTCTATCGCTAGCGGGCACCGGGATGTCGTCGGCGGCCGCCTGACCGTTCACGGGGGACTGTTCGCCTTCTGCCAGGGAACGGCGCCCCCCCGCTGGATGTGGGCCCGCAGGGCGGCGGCCAGGGCATTGAAGACCTGCGGCCGCTCGCGGGAAAGGTCCGTTGTTTCCAGGGGATCGTCGCCGAGGTGGTAGAGCTCGAAGGGCCCCATGGGCGAGTTCTGAAGGAGCTTCCAGTCGCCGCGGCGAATGGCCCAGATGGTCTTGCCCATGTAGCGGTTGCCCCCTTCGCGCCGCGTCCAGAAGAGGTCGCGCTCGAAGTGCTGCTCCTCGCCGAGGAACGTGGGGAGGATGCTCACGCCGTCGATGGGGTGGTCGAACTCGGCCCCGGCCGCCTCGGCGAAAGTGGGGAAGAGATCCATGGTCATGGCGACGAGGTCGCTGCGGCTGCCGGCGGGGATCCGCCCCGGCCAGACGGCGGCGAAGGGGACGCGGATGCCCCCTTCGTAGACCTCCTGCTTGGCGCCCCGCAGGGGGCCGTTGTCGGCCCCCACGTTCGCCTGACCGCCGTTGTCGGAGGTGAAGACGATCAGCGTGCGGTCGGCGATGCCCGCCTCGCGAATGGCCGCGTGGACGCGGCCGATGCCCGCGTCCATGTGCTCGATGAGGGCCACCAGGCGGGCCCGCTGCTCGCTGATGTCCGGCTCGCGCGCCCGGACCTTCTCGAACCATTCGTCGGGAGGCTGGATGGGCGTGTGGGGGGCGTTGTAGGAGAGGAAGAGGAAGAAGGGCTCTCCGCCGCCGGCCCGCTGGTGGATGTAGTCGACGGCCCAGTCGGTGAAGAGGTCGGTGGCGTGGCCTTCGGGCTCGATCACCTCCTCGCCCCGCCGCATGTAGTTGATGCCGTGCCGGAGGTGGTCGTAGTAGTCGTCCATCATGTCGCCGAGGAAGCCGTGGAAGTGGTCGAAGCCGCGGCGGGTGGGCCAGTTCTCCTCCTCGAGCCCCAGGTGCCACTTCCCCACCAGCGCCGTATGGTAGCCGGCCGAGGCGAGGACCTCCGGCAGGAGTATCGCCTCCTGCGCGAGGTAGCCCCAGTTGTTCGCCGCGTGCGTGCGGATCACGCCGGGAACACCCACCAGCTCCGGGTACTTGCCCGAGAGGACCGACGCCCGCGTGGGCGAGCAGACCGGGCAATTGGCGTAGAAGCGGTCCATCCGCATCCCCTCCTCGACCAGGCGGTCGATGGCCGGGCTCGTGAGGTCTTCGGCCCCGTAGCTGGCGAGGTCGCCGTATCCGAGGTCGTCGACGAGGATGAAGACGATGTTGGGGGGACCGTCGCCGCTCGACTCTTCAGCGCCTCGTGCCGTGTCTGCGGAAAGCAGGAGCATCGAAATGGATAGCACGAGGGCGACGATCTGCATTGGCAGCATGGGGCGCGAACGAGGGGCATGCCTCGCCGTGCTGGCCGGTATCCATCGCATAGGAGCACCTCCGTCAGGATGGGCGTTTTGTGGTCGTACGACTCGGACGGGTCGGCTGTGGGCTCCAGTATCGGCCGCCCGCGATCCCCCGTCAACGCGCCGGCGCCTCTCACCGCTGTCGATCTCGTTTCGGCCTGCTGCGCGGGCGCTATCGAATCGACGACCGAGCGCGCTCGAATCGATAGCGCCGGTCGCAGCCGCAGCAGTATTGCATTCGATCTCAGCGTCGGACCGCGCGGTTCGCACGTCGGGCACAGCGGCGCCGCCAGCAGGCGGTGAAACGCGCGTAGTGGCCGGCGGCGAGACTTGGGCGGGCCCGGGGGGATCCGGCGGCGGCAACTTCGCCACCGGCTTCGGGCGCCGCGCGGAAGCCTGGTCGCACTCCGCCGCCAACGCCCGCCGGGCGCCCCTTCGACGCTACTTCTCCGCAAGGTGAAACGATGATCTCTCCGCAGCCACCTCCCCCCCGATGCCCGCTCCCGGAACAACCGCGCCGAGAGAGATCGACGGCGCCGCGTGGCGCGCCCCTGCGCAGCACCGCCGCTATCCGCAGCCGTGCTTCTCGAGCTTTTCGCGAAGGGTGTCGGCAGTGAAGGGCTTGACCAGGTAGTCGGAGACGCCGGCCTGAATGGCCTGCACGACGCGCCCCTTCTCGGCCTCGGTGGTGATCATGATGATCGGCACGTCGGCGTCCTGAGCGCGGATCTCCTGAACCACTTCCAGGCCGGTCTTTCCCGGCATGTTCCAGTCGGTGAGGACGAGATCGAATTCGCCCGGTTTGAAGAGGGCAAGGGCCTCGGTGCCGTCGGCGGCTTCGGTGGTGGAGGAGACGCCCACCGCCTGGAGGGAGCGGAGGATGATCTTCCGCATCGTGCTGGAATCGTCGGCGACGAGGACGTTGGCGCTCATGGTCTCTCCCCTGGTAGGGTTGCGGTTGTCCGGGTGCGAGGGGGCAGTCTGCCGGGAGGTGGTCCCCCCGTGGGAATCGGGCCTCCGCTCAGAGAAAAGTAGGTTCCGGTTTCCGGGGAGTCAAACCGCGTGCCGGCGCGAATTGTGTTCTATAGTTGCTGCGTACCGGGTTCCGGACTGCGAGCTAGATTTCGGTGTCCGGCCGAAGCGCCAGCAGCCACTGGAGAGCCCCGCCGACCGGCCTGCGGCTGTCGCGGCCGTCGGAGCGGGATAGCCGCAGGGGGCCGATCCCATTTCCCAGAATACGAGGAGTGCAGCCGTGTCGAACGAGACCTACCGCGAACCGGCGGCCGTAGAGAAGCACGTGGAGACGACCGGGACCATGCAACTGGTCAGCTTCCGTCTTGCCCAAGAGGAGTACGGCATTGAGATCACCAAGGTGCAGGAGATCATCCTCATGGGCGAAATCACTCGGGTGCCGCAGACACCCGAATACATCAAGGGGCTGATCAACCTGCGGAGCACGGTGATTCCCATCGTCGATCTGCGTCTGCGTTTCGGTCTCTCCCGCGAAGAGGCGACCGACGAGACGCGGATCATGGTGGTCAACGTGGCGGGCAAGACGATCGGGATCATCGTCGATGCCGTCAGCGAGGTGCTCCGCATCTCCCAGGAGCAGATCGCCCCGCCGCCGCCGACCGTCGCCGGCCTGGGGCGCGAGTATCTCACCGGGCTGGTGAAGCTCGAAAACCGTCTGCTGATCCTCCTGGACATCGACAAGATCCTCGGCCAGGAGGAGTCGGCCGCCCTTGAAGCGATGGCCCTGGGCGTCTGAAACCACTTCCCCGCCGGCGGGCGTCTTCGCCCGCCGGCAGGGATCGGCCCTCCGCGGACCGCGGTTCGCGCGAAGGCCTCCCCCGGCTTTTCTGGGGCAGCGAGTATCCCACCGACCGACCAGCGGGGCCGCCATGCGGCCCCGCTGGCCCCGCCTGCCAGCCTATCTCCGCAGCCGGCCCGAAGGTCGCCAGCAGGCGACCGGCCGCGGCGGAGCGCCCTCCAAACGCCAACCTCCCGCCCCCCCGAGCCACGACGGAAAGCTGCCGCCGATGCATCATGCTCCGGCGGTCTCGCACCAGGAAGGTCATCCCCATGCCCCACTCCGACGTGACGTCCACCATCGCGCCGCTGCCAACCCTCGGCACGGCACCGCCCCTTTCGCAGGTAAGCGACGAGCAGCTTGCGCGGTACGCGGAGTTGATCTACGCGCGCACCGGCATCCGCGTCTCGCCGCAAAAGAAAATGCTCCTCTCCAACCGCCTGCGGCGCCGCCTGCGGCAGACCGGTCTGGCCGACTTCGACGCCTACTTCGCCCTGCTGCGGCGACTCCCCCCCTCCGACGCGGAATGGGACGCTTTCCTCCAGGAGATCACGACGCACGAGACGTACCTCTTCCGCGACGAGGCGCAGTGGCGGTGGTTCCGCGAGCAATACCTGACCGAACGGATGGCGGCGGCACGGCAGGGGGCCGGCAAGACGCTCCGGGTCTGGTCGGCGGCGTGCAGCACGGGAGACGAAGCGGCTACCGCGGCCTGCTGCATCGCGGCCACCCTCACCGACCTGGCAGCCTGGCAGATCCGCATCCTGGGAACGGATATCGGCGTCGGCGCCCTGGAGCAGGCGCGCGAGGCGGTCTTCGGGGAGCGCGCCATGCGGCTTGTACCGCCGGAGCTGCAGAGCCGCTTCTTCACCCGCGAGGATTCGGCGAGGGTCTGGCGCGCCAAGCTGGCGGTCACCACCATGCTCAGCTTCCGCCAGCACAACCTCCTGGATCCGCTGCGGGAGCGGCCTTTCGACCTGGTGTTCCTCAAGAACGTACTCATTTATTTCGACGCCGCCTCGAAGCGGCGCGTTGTCGAAAACGTCCGCGCCGTGCTCAAGCCCGGGGGGCTCCTGGTGGTCGGAGCCGCCGAAGGGGTATCCGACCTGGTCAAGGAGATGGTCCGCCTGCAACCATGGCTCTTCGCCGAGCCGGCAAACTAGGAATGCTCCGTGATGACGCCTTCCGAATCCGTTCCGCGCGATGAGTTCTTCGAGAGCCTCCTGGGAGACTTTCTCGATGAGTCGGGACAGCTTCTCGACCGGCTCAACGAGAACCTCCTGGTATTGGACGAGTTCGTCCGCTCCCGCGACGAGACGTCTCCCGCCGCCTGCGATCCGGCTCTCTTGAACGAGATGTTCCGTTCCGCCCACAGCCTCAAGGGCCTCTCGGCCATGTTGGGCCTCACGGAAATCAACGCCTTAACGCACAGGATCGAGAACCTCTTCGATGCCGCGCGGAAAGAGGAACTGGTCATCGGCGCCGATGCGGTGGAGATCCTCTTCCAGGGAATCGATCGATTGGGAGGACTGGTCGCCGCCCTGAAGGAGCCCCATCGCGAGGCGGTGGAATGCGAGGCGGTGCTCGACGGCATCCAGGCCCTGCTCCACGCCGCAGGCGCCGAGCGGGCGCAGGCGACCCAGGCCGACGCCGAACTCGCCTTCGGCGAGGAGATGGCCACCCCGGCCTCGGGCAGCCAAACGGGAGCCGCCGCTCCCACGGAGGGCGGGGATGCCCCAGAGCCGCGGCACGGGGCGGGCGGAGCGGGGGAAGGGCCTGCCGATCCCTTCGCCGGTCTGGCCGACGAGGTCGAACTGCTCGACAAGTACCTCGGGCTCTTCATCGACGAGACCGAACTGGCCCTCGACACCATCACCGAGACACTCCTCTCGATCGAAGGAGGCGGCCGCCGCGAGGAACTCGAGCGGCTTCTGGTCCTCTCCCACCGCATCAAGGGGGCCGCTGCCTCCGTGGGGTTGAATCGCGCCGCCAAGCTGGCACACCTCATGGAAGACGCCCTGCAAGACCTGATCAACGAGAGCTGCCCGCTGACGGCGGAGATGGCCGACGCCCTCTTCCGGTGTACCGACGCCCTGCGCCAATACGTCCAGGACCTCCGCCGAGGCCGGCGTGGAGGAGACGACGCCTTCAGCCAGCGAGGACAAGAGCTCCTGGCGGCCAGACCGACGGTGGGCGGGAGCGACGGCCGGGGCCGAGGGAAATCGGCGGCACAAGATCGGCCCGCCCGCGACGTAACCGCGCGCCCCGCGGCGGCTGCCGCTCCGCTGCCGCTGCCCGCGACCCTCCATGCCGCCGTAGCCCGACGCGTACCCCCCGGCACCTCCTGCCTGGTGGGAGAGGTTATCTTTCAACCGGCGCTGCCGCTCGTGGGACTGAAGGCCCAACTGATTTACGAGAAGCTCAACAACCTGGGTGAGGTCTGCCACTTCGACCCGGCCGTCGAAGGGCTGGAGGACGTGGAACAGCTGGAAGCGGTCCGCTTCGGCGTGGTGACCGATTGCTCCGTGACGGCGGCGATGGGCCTCGTGCGCGTGGCGGGCGTAGCCGCGGCGCACGTGGAGCCCCTCTGCGAAGCCACCGCCGAGGCAACGCCGCCGCAGGAAGCGGCCGCTCCGACGGCCGCTGGTGGGGCGGCGCCGCCCCCTGCCGCCACCCAGCAGAGTCGGGCCCCCCATGTCGCGCCGCCGGCGCCCCCGGCAGACTCGACCCGCCCCACGGAGACGCTGCGGGTGGACATCGAGCGGCTTGACCAACTGATGAACCTGGCCGGCGAGCTGGTGATCAGCAAGGCGAGGTTCTCGCAGATCGCCGAGCGGCTGAAACGTTCGGTATCGACGCGGCAGTCGCTCAGCGCCTTGGACAAGGTCTTCGCCGCGCTCGGCAAGCTCGGGGAGTCGCCCTCCGCCGCGCAGAGCCCGGCTCAACTGCGCAGCGCCTTGGAGAGCGTCCGGATCCAGGCGCGACGCATGCAAACCGATTTGGAGAGTGTACGCCGCGACCTGGAGACGCTGGCTTCCATCCACCCGGTGGTACACAACGACCTCGCCGAGGCGGTCCACCAGTTGGAGCGGGTCAGCGACGGCATCCAGCAGAGCGTGATGGACACGCGCATGGTCCCCATCGGGCCGCTCTTCGCCCGCTTCCGACGGGTGATCCGCGACATCACGCGCGCCAACGGCAAGGACATCCGCCTGAACATCAGCGGCGAGAAGACCGAGCTCGACAAGCGGATGATCGACGAGCTGGGCGACCCGCTGATCCACATGGTCCGCAATGCGGTCGACCACGGGATCGAAGGGCCCGACGCGCGCGCCGCGGCCGGCAAGCCACGCCAGGGGACCGTCACCCTCGACGCCTTCCACCGCGGCAACAGCATCGTCATCCAGGTCGGCGACGACGGGCAGGGGTTGTCTCGCGAACGCATCCTCCGCAAGGCCGTGGATCGCGGACTGCTCACCGAGGCCGACGGAGAGCGAATGAGCGACAACCAGGTCTACCAGCTCATCTGGGAAGCCGGCCTGAGCACCGCGGAGCAGGTCACCGAGGTGTCGGGGCGGGGCATGGGCATGGACATCGTCAAGAGCAAGATCGAGGCCCTCAGCGGCAGCGTCGACGTGGAGAGCACCCCCGGCTCCGGGACGACGATGACCATCAGGCTCCCCCTGACGCTGGCCATCCTTCCCAGCCTCCTCGTGGAGATCGACGAAGACGTATTCGCCATGCCCGTCGAGTCGGTGGCGGAGATCATCGCCATGCCCCGCCAGGACCTGACTACGGTACACGGCCGGCTTGCCGCCAGGGTCCGCGGGCGGGTGATTTCCGTGGTACGCTTGGACGAGGCCTTCTCCTTCCACGGCGAGCGGGAAGCGGGCCGCCGGGAGGACGAATCCCTGACGATGGTGATCGTCGGCGAGGCGGGGCGGGAGATCGGCCTGGCGGTCGATCGCGTGCTCGGCGAGCAGGACGTGGTCGTCAAGTCGATGGCCGAGAACTACCGCAACGTGGCGGGGATCGCCGGGGCCAGCATTCTCGGCGACGGCCGCGTATCGCTGATCCTCGACCTGGCGGCGCTCGCCGAGATGGCTGCGGGCCGGACTGCGGAGCCGGCATAAGCGTCCCGGCGTCGCGATCCGCGAAGCCTGGCCCCGACTGCAAGGAGCCGTGAAAAAGAAGCATCGCAGGAGGCGATCGCCAGACAGGTCGTCCCCGTTATTCCCAACGGTCTTCGAGGGAGCAAACACCGCACGCCGAGAGCCTTCCGGTCCTCTCCGCAGGCGCCTTTCCCCATCGACGAAACCCGCCAAAAAGACAAACCGTTACTTGCCGGTCGCACGGCCGATCAAGGAGCCGCACGTATGCCGAACTGCCGCCCCGTTTCCCACACCCCCCTCGATGTGCTCCGCCAGCTCTTTGCCTCGGCGACGCACGACGCCTCGACGGCGATGTGCCGCTGGACGGACGGACTGATCACCCTGTCGCTGGACGAGGTTCGCGAAATCCCGCTGGGCGAGGTCTGCGACGAGCTCAATCTCTCCGACGAGCTGCTGACGATGGTCGTGCTGCACCTCGAGGGAGACGTCGGCGGGGTGATGATCCTCACCTTCGACGAGGAGAACGGCCGCCAGTTAGCGGCCGCGCTCCTGGGCCGCCCCGTCGAGCACGACGATCCCTGGAGCATCCTCGAACAGTCGGCGTTGACGGAGACGGGGAATATCCTGGGATGCGCGTACATGAACGCCTTGACCCGGCTCATCGACCGCGAGCTGGTGCCCTCCCCCCCCTATTTCCTACAGGACTACGGGGCCAGCGTGCTGCAACAGGCGATCCTGGCACAGGCGATGACCAGCGACGAGGTGCTCGTCTGCCGCACCGGATTCCACCGCCAAGGAGCGGAGTTGGACTGGCGGGTCCTCTTCGTTCCCACCGAGGCCATGCGCCGCGCCATGATCGAGGCCATCCGCACGGCGCGGTGACCCCCCTGCAATCCGAACGCTCCCCTTCCCCGGAAACTCCCGCTATGTCTCTCAGTCCGACCACCGCGGCTTCGCCGCCAAGTAGCGTTGGCATGGGCCAAGTGAAGCTTGCCGCGGCGCCGGCGCGGCTGAACGCCGTATTGGGCTCCTGCGTGGGTGTAGCCCTCTATCATCCCCGCGCCCGCATCGGCGCCTTGGGGCACGTCGTGCTGCCGCGATCGGGCGGAACGGGCGGGGGGCCGGCCAAGTTCGCCGAGAGCGCGATTCCCTACATGCTTGCCCAGTTGGAGCAGCGAGGGGCTAGCCGCACGGCGCTGGTTGCCCGGATCGCCGGCGGTGCCTGCATGTTCGGTACGGGCGGTCCACTGCAGATCGGCGATCAGAACGTAGCGGCCGTGCTCGCCGCCCTGAAGGCATCCGGCGTCCGGGTGGTCGCCCAGGACACGGGTGGAACCAAGGGGCGGCGGGTATCTCTCGACTGCACGAACGGCGAACTGACCGTGGAAATCGTCGGCTGCCCCCCGAGGATCCTTTGAGCGATCGATCGGGAGCAGCCCGTCGCCACCGATACTTTCACGCCGAAACCTCTGGAACATCTCCAGGAACGCCCCCATGACGCGTACGCTGCTGGTGACCGACGACGCCCCCATCATTCGCGAGATGATCAAGGACGCCGTAACCGAAGCAGGCTGGTCGGTTGCCGGCGAAGCGGGCGACGGCCGCGAGGCCGTGGAATGGTACAAGGCCCTCCGGCCCGACGCGGTGACGCTCGACCTGGTCATGCCCGAGTACGACGGTCTCTTCGCCTTGCGGGAGATCATGGCTCACGATCCCGCCGCCAAGGTGCTCGTCGTGAGCGCGCTCGACCAGAAGCGCGTCCTCCGCGAAGCCTTCAAGGCCGGAGCGCGCGATTTTCTGATCAAGCCCTTCGACCGGCGGCTGCTCCTCGAGTCGCTCGAGCATTTCGTCCCCGGGGCCTGACGGCCCTCCGCGCCCTCCCCGGGTCTTTCCTCCGGGGTCTCCCTCGAGGTGGCGCGCCGTGCGGCGGCTGCTCGCGCCGGTCCGCCTGGGCGCCGCTCAGAGGGGGCGGACGACGGAGAGGCCCCGCCAGTAGTCGAAGAGGGTCTCCACGCCGAGGACGCCCCCGCCCATGCCGCTCTTGTGGATCCCCGAATAGGGAACGCCGCGCGGGAAGAGGTTGTGGGCGTTGATCCAACTGTTGCCGGCCACGAGCGATTCCGCAATCCGTACGGCACGGGCCAGGTCGTTCGTCCAGACACTGTTCGCCAGCCCGTAGTCGGTGTCGTTGGCCATATTCACCGCCTCCCCTTCGTCCCGAAAGGGGGCCAGGAAGGCCACCGGTCCGAAGATCTCTTCGCGGGCGGCGACGTTGGAAAGCTCGCCGGTAAGGAGGGCCGGCCCGACGAAGTGGCCGGGAGCTCCGGGGACATCGACCGCGCCTCCCTCGACGAGGGCCGCGGCACCCTGCCGGCAGCCTTTCTCCAGGTAGCCGAGCACCCGCGCTTTCTGCTTGGCGCTGACCACCGGCCCCATCTCGGCGGCCGCGTCGAGCTCGTGGCCGATCCGCAGGGCCCGCATCCGCGCGGCGGCCACCTCCGAAAAACGCTCGAAAATCGACTCCTGGACCAGCCACCGCGTGGCCGTGCAGCATACCTGGCCGCTGTGGAAGGTGACTGCCTTGACCAGCTTGTCCGCCGTGGCGTCGACGTCGACGTCGTCGAAGACCACGGCCGCCCCCTTGCCGCCCAGTTCGAGCTTCGCGGGGACGAGGTTCCGCCCGCAGGCTTCGGCAACCTGGCGGCCGACCTCGGGTGAGCCGGTGAAGGAGATCCGCCCGATGCCGGCGTGGCGCGCCAGCGCGGCGCCGGCCGTCTCCCCGAAACCCGGAACGACGTTGATCACTCCCGGTGGGATCCCCGCCTCGCGCGCCAGGCGGGCGACGTAGATCGTCGACAGGGGCGTGTCCTCTGCCGGCTTGACGACCACCGTGTTACCCGCCGCCAACGCCGGCGCCGTCCCCCAACCGAAAAGCAGGATGGGGAAGTTCCAGGGGAAGATGAACCCGCAGGGCCCCCAGGGGAGGCGCAGGGAATAGGCCTCGTGGCCGGCGACCGCCAGCGTGCTCCGCCGCTGCACGTGCTGGGCCAGATCGGCGTAGTAGCGGTAGGTGGCGATGAAGGTATCGACGTCGCCTTCCGCCTGGGAGAGGATCTTGCCGCAGTCGAGCGCCTCGATCTGCGCCATGGTTGCCCTGTCGCGTTCCACGGCATCCGCCAGACGGTGAAGGAGGGCGCTGCGCTCGTGGGGCGGCATCTCCGCCCAGCCCGAGCGGCGGAAGGCCTCGGCCGCGGCGGCGACGGCGCGATCGACGTCGGGTGGCCGCATCGAGGCCACCTCGGCGAGCGGCTTGCCCGATCCCGGATCGCTGGTGGTGAAGGCCTCGCCGCTTTCACCGGCCACGTCCTTTCCGCCGATCACTCCGCCCAAGGGACCTGCAGAAAGGAACTCGGCGGCACGCTCGGTCAGCCCCTGCTGAACTTGCTCGGCCATCGTCAGAACCCTTTCTTCTGCAGAGGCGCGGCCGGCCGAAGGGGACGGTCCCATTTTTGCGGCCGAATGCCGTTATCCACGAGGAATCCCTTCTACGGCCGCGAAAACTGGGACAGTCCCCCCTGAACGGCTACCCGCGATCCTCTCCACTTCTCCGTTCCCATCCCCCTTTTGTAGACGGCCACCGGCCGCTGGGCAAGCGTCGCACGGGGCGCGCCGCCGGTTCAGGTATGATAATCGGCATTGATCCGCACGTACTCGGCCGTCAGGTCCGAGGTCCAGAAGCGGGCCGCGGCCTGGCCTTCGCGAAGGGAGAGGGCCACGTGGGCCTCGAAGCGCTCGCGGATCGCCGCGGAGACGGCGGCGGCGTCGAAGGCGGCGGGGCTGCCGCGATCGAAGAGGAGGAAGCCGTTGATCGAGAGGCTCAGCCCGCTCGGATCGAAGGGGACCCCCGCGTAGCCCGCGGCGGAGACGATCCGCCCCCAGTTCGGGTCGGCCCCGGCGATGGCCGTCTTCACCAGCGCACTGTGGGCGACGGTGCGGGCGATGGCCAAGGCCGCGGCGCGGTCGGGGCATCCGGTGACGTCGATCGTGATCAGGTGGGTGGCCCCCTCGCCGTCGGCCGGGATCTTGGTCGCCAGCTCCACGGCCAGGGTCCGCAGGGCCTCTTCGAAGGAGGCCAGGTCCTCACCGGTCAGCGGCGGGCCGCCGGCGGTGCCGTTGGCGAGGAGAAGGACCGTATCGTTGGTGCTCATGTGCCCCTCGACGCTGATGCAGTTGAAGCTCTCGTCGACCACGCGGACGAGGAGCGACTGAGCCGCGGTCGGCGCCAGGGGCGCATCGGTGAGGAAGATGCCGAAGAGCGTGGCCATTCGCGGGCCGATCATCCCCGCCCCCTTCGCGAGCCCGGCGATGCGGTGCTCGCGCCCGGCGATGCGTACGGTGCGGCGGGCGGTCTTCTCGCACTTGTCGGTGGTCATGATGCCGCGGGCCGCGGCAAGGAAGGCGGCCTCGTCGCCGGCCAGCCGTGCGGCGGCGGCGGTAATGCCCGCCGCCACCCGGTCCATGGGGAGGAATTCGCCGATGATTCCCGTGGAGAGGACGAGCACCTCCTCCTCGGCGGCACCGCACGCGGCGGCGGTCAGGCGCGCCATTTCCTCGGCGTCGCGCACACCCCGCGCACCCGTGCAGGCATTGGCGTTGCCCGAGTTGGCCACGATGGCGCGGAAGCCCGTACCCGGCGTCCGCGACCAATCGAGGGCCACCGGAGCGGCGTAGACCAGATTCTGCGTGTAGACGCCGGCGGCCGCGGCGGGCCCATCGGAGACGATGAGGACGACGTCGGGCTTGGCGGCGTCGCCCTTAATCCCGCTGTGGACGCCGGCGAAACGAAAGCCGTTGGGGAGGGGGACGGTCATCGTGCGCGAACGCTCCTGGTGGGAAAGGCCGGCGGACCACCGCCGCCTGCAGGGCCATCGGCGTCGGGGCGCACCCGCGCGGCGCGGGTGGCGAGCATGAATGTCGCCAGCCGAGGCTCGACTGTCAAGAGAGAACAGCCGCGGTGCCGCTCCCCCGACGACGCGGAAGCGGGTAGAATCTCTCCTCACGGCACCGAGCCGCTGCTCGCCGCCGGGGTTTCCCGGAAACCGCGTTTCTTGACCGAGACCTTCACCGACATGCACGACATCATCGCCGAACTCTCCTGGCGGGGGCTGATCCACCAGACCACCGACGCCTCCCAGTTGGCGGCCTGGCTCCTGGAGCGGCCGCGGACCCTGTACGCGGGCTTCGACCCTACGGCAAAGAGCCTCCATGTCGGCCATCTCATGGCACTGCTGGTCTTGCGCCGCTTCCAGCAGGCGGGCCACCGCCCCATCGCCGTGGTGGGCGGGGCGACGGGGATGATCGGCGATCCCAGCGGCAAGAGCGAGGAGCGAAACCTCCTCTCCGAAAAGGCGTTGCGGGCCAACGTGGCAGGCATCGAGAAGCAGCTCCGCCGCTTCCTCGACTTCGACGCCGCGTCGAACGCCGCCCTCCTGGTGGACAACTACGACTGGATGGGCCGCTTCGGCTACCTCGAGTTCCTCCGCGACGTGGGCAAGCACTTCCCCGTCGGCGCCATGCTCGCCAAAGACTCCGTGCG
This sequence comes from Planctomycetales bacterium, assembly GCA_007119795.1. Next base: position 38,653 of record SKOZ01000012.1, read on the forward strand.
CAGCCGCCTGGAGCGGGCCGACGCCGGCTTGAGCTACACCGAGTTCAGCTACATGCTCCTCCAGGCTTACGACTTCGTCCACCTCTTCGACACCTTCGGCTGCGAGATGCAGATCGGCGGCAGCGACCAGTGGGGAAACATCACCGCGGGCATCGACCTCGCCCGCCGGCTCCGCGGCGCGCAGCTCTACGGCATGACCTGCCCGCTGCTGACCAAGAGCGACGGCACGAAGATGGGCAAGACCGAGGGGGGCGCCCTCTGGCTGGACCCGGAGCGGACCAGCCCCTACGCCTTCTACCAATACTGGATCAACCTGGACGACGCCGACGTGCCCACCTGCCTGGCCTTCTTCACCGACCTCTCCCGAAAGGCCGTTGCGGAGACCCTCGCCGAACACCGGGCCGATCCCGGCCGCCGCACGGCCCAGCGCCGCCTCGCCGCCGAACTGACGCGCCTCGTCCACGGCGCCGAGGGCCTCGCTGCCGCCGAGCGGGCCACGGCGGTCTTCTTCGGCGCCGAGATCCAAAAGCTCGACGACCGCCAACTCGGCGAAATCTTCGCCGATGTCCCTAGCCGCGAGCTTCCCGCCGACCGCCTCAGCGGCGAGGGGCTCTCGATTATCGACGCCCTCGTCGAAGCCGGGTTGGTCAAGTCCAACAGCGAGGCGCGACGCGCCGTCACGCAAGGGGGAGCCTACGTGAACAACCGCCGCGTCGATTCGCTCGACCGCCGCCTCACTGCCGCCGATCTGGCGAGCGAATCCATGGTCGTCCTCCGCGCCGGGAAAAAGCGGTACGCGCTCCTCCGCTTAGGACGGCCCGGCAAGTAGCCGGATCCGTTGCCAATCCCCGCCGGTGGATGCCCTCCCCCTCAACCGAGGCTGTCCACGAGAAGTGGGTCGAGGGGGGGGGCCTCGACCGCCTCCCCATGACGGACCGATTCCTCGCACCGGGCCAGGGCCGTGGACATGGCCTCGACGACCGCGCCGCAACGGTCGGCCACGTCGTTCACCTCCCAGCGGTCGTCGGGCATGGCAAAAAGCTCCGGCGGGTCCAGGTTCCGGAACCACCAGGCCGGTGTGCGCAGCCCCTGCTCGCCGTCGCCGGCGACCAGCACCCGGTCGCGCGGCCAGGGTTCCTCCTCGATAAGGCGGGCCAGATCGTGCCCGTGCGGGCCGAATCCCTCGCCGCTGCCGAACCAGGCGGCCAACGTCGCCCCCAGGTCGGCCGGCTGCACGAAGGCGGCAGTCCGCAGGGCGGACTCGCGGTCGCGAGGGAACCGGACCACCAGAGGCACGCGTACCAGTTCTCCATAGAGTGCACCGCCGGGGCCCACCAACCCGTGCTCGCCGAGAGACAGGCCCCGCGGCGAAGCCACCGCGAGCAGAAAATCGCCGCCGTCGAGCTCGGGGCGGAGGTGGTGGATCAGGCCACCGAGGCAGTCGTCGAGCAGCGAGACCTGGCCGGCGTAGGCCTGAAGCAGTCCCCAGAGGCGATCGGGGTCGTCATCAGGCCCGATCTCAAGATCGGGAACGGCTATGTCGTGCGGAGGGGCCGGGTCTCCCGGCTCGACGTACCGTTCGCGGTAGGAATAGGGAGCGTCCCACGGGGCGCCAAGACCACGAAAATGGGCCCAGACCATCGAGGGGCCCTTCGCCGGGTCGAGTTGTTCCAGCAGTGCTCCGAAGCAACCCGCAAGGTGGGTCTCATCGAGGCCATTTGCGGCCCCCTTTGCTGCTGGGGGCGGGAGCGTAACGATTTCGGAGAAAGCCTCTGCCCCGGGAAACGCGGGTGCCGCTGGGTCGTCGGTCACCAGCACCGTCTGCGCTTTCGCGCCCACTCGGGCCGCCAGTGGCAGGCGCGCGGCGCGGCTCCCAACCGGTTCGATGGGGTGCCCCCCGCGCCAATAGCCATCATAGACCCTATCAAGGTGGGGGGCGGCGGTGTAGGCAAAGTCGCACAGAAGCGATTCAGCGGCCAACTCGTCGAAGGCCGGCGTGGCGACCCAACCGTTCCCGTAAGCGCCTAGAAAGCCGTTGTGCAACCGATCGATGAGAAGACAGAGGGCGCGCATGAATCCCATTATAGCGGAGGCGCAGGGGGGTAACAGGTAACCGTTCACGGGGGACGGGGCCATTTTTCGGGCATCGGCGGTCGCTAAAGACAGGGTCTATTGGCCGAAAAATGGACCCGTCCCCGGCCGGCCCGTGAACGGTTACGGTTGACAGACACCTCGACCAAGGGGTGCTGCCGGGCGGCCAAATCGAGGGGGGGGCTCGGGACCATTCGGCAAAGCGTCCGCTCCCATCGCCAGAGGCTGTTTGGTGCAGGGTTTCCCGGTGTTGGGCGCAGGCCGGCTTGCCGCGCGAGGACCGCTCGCAACAATGGAGCGGATCCCCCGCGGAACGGTTCGCGGCCCCCGCCGGGAAAGGTTGGCGGCCGGCACGGATGGCGGTCGGTGGGGTGGCTGAAGGCTCGAGGAGCCATCTCCGCGCTCGAGCCGGATGTTCTCTCCCGGCCAACGATCGGCCGGTGGGGCAGGGGATGTCACACATAGCGCCTACCGGCGGAAGCAGGACCAGTGCCGCAGGGCCGTTGCCGGCGATCCACGCCAATCCCTATTCAACAACCGAAAGGAACCGGACATGCTAGGAAATAAGGTCCAAGAAGCGTTCAACGAGCAACTCAACGCCGAGTACGCCTCCTCCTACCTCTACCTCTCCATGGCGGCCTACGCCGAGGCCGAGAACCTCAAGGGAGTAGCCCACTGGTTCCGCGTGCAGTCGCAGGAGGAACTGCATCATGCCATGAAAATCTTCGAATTCGTCGTCGATCGCGGGGGGCGGGTCCTGCTGACGGCGATCGAGGCCCCGGCCACGAAGTGGAAGTCGCCGCTGCACCTCTTCGAGGCCACACTCGAACACGAACAGTACGTTACGAAGCGGATCGACAAGCTCGTCGACTTGAGCATTGCCGAGAACGACCACGCCTCGCACGGTTTCCTCCAATGGTTTGTCAACGAGCAGGTCGAAGAAGAGGCCACCGTGGAGGAGATCATCGCCCAGCTCAAGCTCGTGGAAGGGGCACCCGGTGGGCTCTTCCTCCTGGACCGGGAACTGGCACAGCGGGGCCTGAGAGCGGGCACGAATGACTAGACGGTCCCTGCAGCCCCTTCGCCAGTTTCCGGCGTGCAGGGGCAGCCACCCAATCGGAGTACCCCGGGCATCCCCAGTGCCCGGCGTACTCCGGCAGGCCCGCTATGGTGCGCGCGGTGATTAGGGCGCCCGGATGGGCGATGCCTGCTGCGCCGACCACTCCGGCAATACCACGGCGCAAGAATCGGTGCGAACGAGCGGGGGCGAACCGGTGCCGTCCGGGCCGTTGGGGGTTATGATGTACGATTATGGCGGTGCGCGCGTGCGGTCGCGCATGCGCGGATTTACCGTCTCGGTTCGTCCCACGAGCGAAGAGGCGATCGATCGATGCAGCGCCGAGTTCTCGCCCTCCCGGTCGGCCTGGTAGCGTTACTCCTGGCGGCGGCCGCTTCGTCGGCAGGCCAGGAAGAATTCCCCCCGCAGATAGCGCCCCCCCTGCGAGCCGCGGAAGTCCAAATGGCGGCGAGCTTCGGCCAACTCGTGGAGACGAACCAGCTCCGATTCGCCGTCGTCGCTGGCAGGATCACGATAATCCATCTGGGAATCGCCAACCTGACCGACACCGCCGTCCGCGACGACCGCCGCGAGCACTACAGCATTCTCGCACAGCCTGAAGGGTTCCACGTCGATTACGAGGTATCCTCTGGAGACGAGCGGCTCTCGATTGCGATTCGCGCCGGCCAGTCGGTCGAGCTCCGCTATCTTCCCGCGGACGACGCTGGTGGGGCGCAAGTGGAGTTTTCTCAGGCGGCGGGTTCGCCCACGGTACTCTCCGTGCGCAGCGGTTCCCGGCAGCAGCGGTTCGAGGCGGCCTCACTTTGGCACCTCCTTATTGCCCATCCCGCCCCCAGCCGGGAGTACCTCCTTCCCCACCTGGCGGTTCTCCGTCCCGACTGGCAACTCGGCGAGTTGGCCCGGGCCGTGGAGCGGGAGCTGCTGCGGATGGCGAAGGCGGCCGGCCCGCCCGACCGCGGGCGGTGGGCCGAGCTGGTCGACGACCTCGGCGACGACCGCTTCGCCGTGCGCCAAACAGCCGACCGCGAGCTGCGCCGTACGGGCCGCCAGGTGGCTTCCTTTCTAGAAGATCTCGATCCGGCGCAGCTCGGCGCCGAGCAGCATTTCCGCGTCCGGCGGATCCTGTTCGACCTCGATCGGCAGGAATTCGAGGATGTACCTGCGGAGGTGGCATCGGCACTGCTCGGCGATGCGGCCGTCTGGCGGGCCCTCCTCGAGCGCGAGGATCCTGCCGTGCACCACATGGCGGCCGAGTATCTTGCCGCGCTCACCGGCGAGGCGATGGACCGCGGCTCCGAGGCCGATTGACAACCGTCGGCTGGGCCGGTCGCGGGCAGGAACTTTCGGGCGGTTGGCGGCGTCTTATGCAATGGCCCGCACGGCCACGTCGGCCAGTGCGGTGCCCCCGATTCCTACGGAGCCCCCGCCATGTCCCTCCGCAAGTGGATAGCATTCCGCCCCCATCCCACCTGGCTTGCCAGGCTGGGGGCCATGGCCCTTGCGGCCACGATTGTCACGCTCCCGTCCCTGGCACGAGCCCAGGGCCTCCTGGTCGTGGTCGACCCCGCGCAGGAAGTCCGCCTGCCGCGGCCGATCATCATCGTGCCGCCCCCTCACCCGCCCCGCCCGCCGCGGCCGGTGCCGCCGCCGCCGTCCCCGCCGACGTACAAGATCGCAGAGCTGAAAGTCGAGGGGCGGATCGCCGACCAGGTGGCGCAGATCCAGGTCTCGCAGACCTTCGTGAACACGGGGAGCCGCGAGATGGAGGTCTCCTTCATCTTCCCCTTGCCGTATGACGGGGCTATCGATTCGCTCACCCTGCTGGTCGATGGCAAGGAGTTTCCCGGCCGGCTCATGGACGCCAAGGAGGCGCGGCGGGTCTATGAGGAAATCGTCCGCAAGAACCGCGACCCCGCGCTCCTCGAGTGGCTGGGCACGGGGATGTTCCAGACGAGCGTATTCCCGGTGCCCGCCGGCGCCAGCCGCACCGTGACCCTCCGCTACAGCCAGCTCTGCCGGCAGTTCGAGGGGCTCACCGACTTCCTCTTTCCCTTGAGCACCGCGAAATACACCGCGGAGCCGGTCGAGAAGCTGGAGATCCGTCTCTCGATCGAGAGCGGCGAAGAGATCCGCAACGTGTACAGCCCCACCCATCCGGTGGAGATCCAGCGGCCCGACAAGCGGCGGGCGGTGGTGGTGCTCCGCCGCGAGAAGGAGACGCCGCAGAGCGACTTCCGCCTCCTCTACGACGTGGGGACCGATCCGGTGGCCGCCCGGGTCGTCAGTTACCGGCCGGACAAGGACGAGGACGGCTACTTTGTCCTCCTGGCCACGCCGCAGATTCCTTCTGCCGAGGAGAAGCCCCCCCCGAAGACGGTGGTCTTCGTGGTCGACCGCTCGGGGAGCATGAGCGGCAAGAAGATCGAACAGGCGCGGGGGGCGGCCCGGTTCATCCTCCAGAATCTCCGCGAGGGCGACCTGTTCAACATCATCGCCTACGACAGCCGCATCGAGTCGTTCCGTCCCGAGTTGGAACGCTACGACGACGAGTCCCGCCGCGCTGCGCTCGGTTTCATCGAAGGGATCTTCGCCGGAGGGATGACCGATATCGACGGTGCCCTGGAGGCGGCCCTCGGCCAGCTCACCGACACGGAGCGGCCCAGCTACGTGGTCTTCCTCACCGACGGACTTCCCACGGTCGGCGAACGGAACGAAGGAAAGATTGTGGCCAACGCCGCCCAGCGGAACAAGGTGCGGGCGAGGGTCTTCGTCTTCGGCGTCGGCTACGACGTCAATAGCCGCCTCTTGGAGCGGCTGGCGCGCGACAGCTTCGGCCAGACTGAGTACGTGCGGCCCGAGGAGGACATCGAGGAGCGGGTGGCACGCCTCTACCGGCGGATCGAGGCCCCCGTGATGACCGACGCGGCTGTCGAGTTCGCCCTCGACCTGCCGCCCGAGGCCGGGCCGGTGGTAAGCCGCCTCTATCCCAAGGCACCCTTCGACCTCTTCGCGGGCGAGCAGCTCGTGCTCGTGGGCCGCTACCGCCATGCGGGCGCGGCCAAGGTCCTCGTCAGCGGAAAGCTCGGCGGCGAGGAGAAGCGGTTCGAATACCCCGTGGAATTGGTCGAGCACAGCGGTGACGACACGAACGCCTTCGCCGAGAAGCTCTGGGCCGTCCGCCGCATCGGCGAGATCCTCGACGAGATCGATCTGGTGGGCAAAAACGAGGAGCTGATCGAAGAGCTGGTCGCCCTGGCCACCCGCCACGGCGTGCTCACCCCCTACACCTCGTTCCTGGCCGACGAGAACACCGACGTCCGCGATCTGGCCGGGAACGTCCGCCGCGCCGAGAGCCGGTTGATGGCGCTCGATGTGGTCGAAGGGCAATTCGGCGTCGCCCAGCGGGCTTACCGGGGCGAGCTCCAGCGGGCCGCGCAGGCCGACTACAGCTATGCGGGGGTGCCGCTGGCCGTCGAGGCGGCCGCGGGCATGGGCGGGTATGCCATGCCGGCGCCGGCTGCTGGACCGGTACGCACCCCGGCCCGGGCGGGGAGCGGGTATCCAGGCGGTGGTGGTATGGGCGGTTACGGAGGGGGCATGGGCGCTCCGGGAGCAGCCTACGGACACGATGTGTACGGCGCCGAGTCCGCCACCCGCGAGCTCGCCGGAGCGGAGCAGAACGTCCGCCATGTCGGCAATCGGGCCTTCTACCGCCGCGAGGGGCAATGGGTGGATGCCACCGTCACCGAGGAGCAGCAGCAGCGGGCCAGGCCGGTCCGCCAGTTCAGCGACGAATACTTCGCGCTCGCCCGCCGCCACGGCCGCGAGCTGGCCCAGTACCTCGTCTTCGACGAGCCGGTCGTGCTCAACGTCGGTAGGGAAACCTACCTGATCGAACCGTAAGGCCTACAGGGTACCGGTGTCCCCTCACCGTGCCAGCGGGCCATGTGGCTGGCGTGCGTTCTGAGATAGGCGCCGGGCTGGTAGAAGCGGTCGTAGAATTCCACGTCCAGGTGCTGTGCCTGCAGGTACATGAGTGATCGGCGGCCCAGAAGGGCCTCGACGAGGCCGAAATCCATCATGTCCGCAAAGCCGCCGGGTATCCCGGAGTGACTCATCTTCCTTTCCCTCCTGCAAGAAACGCGAACGGGTGCTTCACGATAGGCGCCTCCCGGAGCCGGGACAACGGTGCCGCGTCAGCCTTCGGGAATTCCTCTGGCGTGGCGGTGGACATTTTGATAAATAGGGCCCCCACGAGGCGGGCTGGGGGCCGGTCGGCCCCGGTGCGGCGGAAGGGAGTCCGCCGGCTGGTCCGTGGGTTACCATTTCCGCAAGGAGGCGGAAGATGCGTTTGCGGCCAATGACGAGCTTTGGGCTGTTGGGAGTCTTGGTATCCGTGTCGGCCTGGGCAACGCCCGCGGCTGCCAATCCGCCGTGGCAGCGGATATTGAGCCGTTCGACCGTCGAGGCCGACCCCAACGCCGAATACACCTTGGCCGACTCGAACGGCCCCTGGATGATCATGGTGGGCAGTTTCTCGGGCGAAGGAGCCGAGAAGCAGGCCCGCGATCTGGTCATGGAACTCCGGCGGCGGTACAAGCTCCCCGCCTACGTCCACCAGGAAAGCTTCGACTACGGTGAGGAGGATTTGGGATCGGGGATCAACCGCTACGGCGAACCGGTCCGCCTCCGCTATCGCCGCGGTCCCTCTCAAGACGAGTTTGCCGTTCTCGTAGGCGACTTCGCCGACCTCGACGACCCCGAAGCCCAACGCTCGCTGGAGCGGATCCGCCACCTTCAGCCCGACAGTCTCTCCCCCGAGGACTCCCGCCCCACCCATCAGAACCTCGCCGGATTGCGGGCCTTCCACCGGTCGCTGCTCCCGGAGAACAACGCCAAACGCCAGCTCGGTCCCATGGGCCAGGCCTTCATCACCACGAACCCCCTCCTTCCCCAGGATTTCTTCGTTCCTCAGGGCCTGGACCCCTTCGTGGTCCAGATGAACGAGAATGCCGAATTCAACCTTCTGGAAAACCCCGGCAGGTATACCGTCCAGGTAGCCCACTTCACCGGCCGCTCGACGATCGCCGTCAGCCATCCGCAAGCCGCCGACCGCAGCGTAGAAGCCATGGACAGCGCCCTGGCCGATGCCGCCATGAAGGCCCACACCCTGGCCAAAGCGTTGCGGATGAAAGGCTACGAAGCCTACGAGTTCCACGACCGCTATGCGAGCATCGTCACCGTGGGGAGTTTCGAGGCCGTGGGCCAACCCCGTGCCGACGGTATGACCGAGATCGACCCTCGCATCCACGCGATCATCGAGACCTTCCGGGCCCGCCCTGTCGACATACCCGGCCAGGTGGGGGCCATGGAGCCGCGGATGCTGGCGGGCATCGCCTTCGACATCCAACCGATCCCCGTCGAAGTCCCCCGGCCCTCGGTGAGCAGCCGCATCAACCGCCGCCCCCTGGGACTCTGGTGAGCCCCCCTCGGCCCATGCCCGACCTCCTCCTCGGCACCGGAAACCGGAAAAAGGGGCTCGAATTGGCTGCCCTTTTCGCCCCCGTGGGCCTCTCTCTGTCGACGCTGAGCGACCTGCCCGACCCCGTCGGGGAGGTCGAAGAGAGCGGCGTGACCTTCGCCGAAAACGCCGCCCTCAAGGCCGGCGCTTACGCGAAAGCCACGGGCCGGTGGGCACTGGCCGACGACAGCGGTCTGGCCGTCGACGCCCTCGGCGGGGCGCCGGGCGTCTACTCCGCCCGCTATGCGGGGCCCGGCGCCGGCGATGCGGACAACAACCGTAAGCTTCTCGCCGAACTGGCCACGTGCCCCGCCGAGCGGCGCACGGCCCGCTTCGAATGCCACATGGCCCTCGCCGACCCGACCGGCACCGTCCGCGCCCGGAGCCAGGGGCATTGCCGCGGCCGGATCCTCTTCGCACCGCGGGGGAGCGGCGGCTTCGGCTACGACCCGCTCTTCGAAGTGCTCGAGTACCACCGCACTTTCGCCCAGCTGGGACCGCTGGCGAAGTCTCGCATCAGCCACCGCGCGCGTGCCGCCTTCGACCTCATCCCTCGGATGATAGCCCTTGTCGATGCCGGCCAATGGACGTGAGGTCGCTCCCGGGGGACTGTCCCAATTCTCGCAGCCGTAGAAAGTATTCCTCGTGGATATGCGATTCGGCCGCGAAAATGCGACTGTCCCCTTCGGCCGGCGCCGCGAGGTGCGCGCGGGAAGGCGCGCCGCCCCGCTCGGCAGCGGCGTGGGTTTGCCCCCGGAACGATCGTGACCTAGGCTTGCCAAGGCGGATGGCTCGTACCCGGGTTCCCGGGGCGGGCCGTCGCCTGCGGCGGCTCGCCGCCGCCGGCGCACTGGGGCACGAGTCACCCCCGATACCCCGTCCGGACGGCGCTGAGCCCGCGCCCCGGCGCGACCGGAGACGGGTACGCTTCTCGCTGCGGAACGAGCTTGATGGCATTGATCGAACAAGCGGTGTTCACGTCGGCCGAGACGGAGCGCGCAGCCGGGTATCAGCTTGTGGCGGCCAGCCCGGGAATCGAGGAGGCCGACGCGCGGCACTTGGCCCAGTGGGGACCCTCGCACGGCTCGATGATCGGCCGGGGCCCCGAGGCGGTTGGCTTCGCCTTCTACCCCCTACCCAGCGGGGCCTATTGTGCGGCGCGGTCTTCGGCCGGGGGGGGCGAGTACAGCGAGCGCGGCGGAATTCGCGTCTACACCCAGTGCCTGGTCGTACCGCAGGAGGTGCTGACCCGCTTTTCCAGCAACCCCTTCGCCGTGGTCCGAGCTGCCATTGCCGTGGGGGCCATGCGCCTCCTGCACGAAATCCCTCCCAAGCTCGAACCCATTACGCTCGGCGGGCGGGCGGCGGCAGTCGACGGCACGCTCCTCGCCCGCCTCACGCTGAACCCGGGGAACCTCTGGCTGGCGACGCTCGTCGAGGCACTCTTGCGCCACGACCAACTCTCCATCACCGGCGGCCCGGCGAGCGAGCAGCTCATCGCGGGGGTTCTTAACCTGCTGCCCCCCGAGTGCCGCACCGAGCTCTCCTTCTCGACCGGACTGCGGTACTCCTCGCGGCGGCCCTTCCGGCTCGTCGTCCTCGGCGACGACCGCGCCGAGCAGCGCCGGATGTTTCATCGCCACCACCTGGTGGCCGTGGACCTCGACGGACATCCCCCCAGTGAATACGCGCCTATCGACGGCTGGTCGCGGTTCATCCTCCAGGTCCTCCAGTCGGGGCAGACGGCCTACCTGGCCACGCAGTTTGCCAAGCGGCGTTTCGGGCTCGCACTGGCCGATCTGCCGGCGCTGGGGCTGCAACTGCTCGATCAGCTCGACCAGACCTGCCTGCCCCAGCCGGAACCCCCCCCCCACCCCCCCC
>SKOZ01000050.1 GCA_007119795.1 Planctomycetales bacterium
CGAAGGCGGCCTCGGCCTCGGCCATCGCCTGCTGGAGCGCCGATTTGAGGGCCAGATCGTTCAGCGCGACGCGCATGCCACGTCCCCCGCCCCCTGCGGAGGCCTTGATGAGCACGGGGAAGCCGATCTTGTGGGCCACGGCGATGGCCTCGGCCTCGCTCTGTACCAGCCCCTCGCTCCCGGGAACCGTGGGCACGTCGGCCTCGCGGGCCAGCCGCCGGGCGGTGTTCTTGTCGCCCAGCATGGCCATGGCTTCGTGCGAAGGGCCGATGAACTCGATGTTGCAGCTCCGGCAGACCTCGGCGAAATGGGCATTCTCGGCGAGAAAACCGTAGCCGGGGTGGATGGCCTGCACGTTCCCTACCTCGGCGGCACTGATCACGCGGTCGATCTTCAGGTAGCTGTCCGCCGCCTTTGCCGGCCCCACGCAGTATCGCTCATCGGCCAGGTCCAGGTAGGTCGCCCCACGGTCGGCCTCGCTGAAGATGCCCACCACCTCGATGCCCAACTCGCGGCAGGCGCGGAAGATGCGCAGGGCGATCTCGCCGCGGTTGGCTACCAGAATGCGTTTGAACATGGTTTGCCGCTACAAGAGATGGGCGGCCGCGCCTCGAGCGGCTGCCTAGCCGAGTCCTGGAGCATCTACTGGTCGGGGTCGACCTTGAACAGGGGCTGGCCGTATTCCACCGGCTCGCCGTTTTCGACAAGCACCGCCGCCACCTTCCCGGAGACTTCGGCCGGTATCTCGTTGAAGACCTTCATCGCCTCCACAATGCACACCGTCGTCTCCGGTCCGACGTGGTCGCCCACCTTCACGAAGGGGGGCGATTCCGGGTCCGAAGCGGTATAGAAGGTCCCCACGATGGGGCTGCGGATCAGCACGGCGCGGTCGGCCGCCTCGGGAGCCGGGGTGACGACCGGTGGTTTCATGACCTCGGCCGCCGGGGCCGGAGGCGGTGCCGCTGCCGGCGGCACCGGCGCCGCCACCTCCCCGCCGCGCCGGAGCTGCACGCGCGTCTCACCCTGCTGCAGGTCGATCTGGCTGAGATCGAATTCCTTCATCAGCTCCACGAGGCGGCGGATCCGCCGTATGTCGAACACGTCCTGGTTGGACGAAGCGCCCATGCCGTAATCTCCAAGTCGCCTCGCGATCGAACTAGGATGGGACCCCACGCACCATAGGGCGGGGTGCGCCGTCACCTCTCGTGCCGACACCGGGTTCCCGCAGACGCCGCCGCGCTATCGCACCAGGGCGTCGTCCAACTCTTTGGGGACCGACGTGAGGACTTCGCACCCCTCACGGGTCACCAGCACGTCGTCTTCAATGCGGACCCCGCCCCACCCCGGAAGGTAGATGCCCGGTTCGACGGTCATCACCATCCCCGCTTTGAGCACCGTCGGCGAATCGGCCGACAGCCGCGGAGCCTCATGGACCATCAGGCCCAGACCGTGACCCAGACCGTGCCCGAAGCTCCGCCCGTACCCCGCCTCGGCAATGACCTGCCGCGCCGCCCGGTCGACCTCGCTCGCCGCAACGCCCGGCCGGATCGCGGCAATCGCCGCCTTCTGTGCCTTGAGCACAACTCTATACACCCGCTCGAGTTTGGGCGAGATTCTAGCCGTCACCAGAACACGCGTCAAGTCGCTCTTGTAGAGTCCCCCGTTGGCCCCCCAGTCGATGAGCACGAAATCCGCGGCTCCGATCGGCTGATCCGTGGCCTTCGCGTGGGGCAGTGCTGCGCGGGCACCGACGCCCACGATCGCGGGAAAACTGCACCCCACGGCCCCGAAAGACCTGATCTGCATCTCCAGCTCATCGGCCACGGCCTTCTCCGTCTTCTCCGGCCGAAGCAGGGCCCGTACCACGGCGAAGGCCTTTTCCGCGTACCAGACCGCTTGGCGGATGGCCGCCACTTCTTCGCGGTCCTTGACCTGCCGCAGGCGCTCCACCAGCCCACTGGTGGTCTCCAGCGTCACGCGGGGGAGTTCGGCGGCGATGCGGTCGCGCAGCGCCACGGTCATCGAGTCCCCCTCGATACCCAGCCGCTGCCTCCGGGAGGCCCCCACCGTTTTCACGATCGTCTTGAGCATCGACTGGCCCGGCGGGCGGACGTGCGCCTCGAGACCGGGACATTCCTCGGCGATTTGCGTGGCGTAGCGCGGGTCGCTGAGGATCACTTCACCATCCTGGCGCACGAGCAGATAGCTGTCGTCGCCGCTGAAGCCCGTCAGGTACGTGACGTTGGTGAAGTCCGTCACCAGAAGCGCCTCCGCCCCCGCCCGCCGCATGCCGCGGCGGAGACGGTCGCGCCGACCAAGGTAGCGGTCCATGATCGCCTCCTGCCAAGGGAAAAACCGCTATTGGAACGCCATGGCGGTCTACTGGCAAGGCAGGGCCCTAGCCGCGGCTCGTAGGGGCGATCGCCGAAGCGGCGACACATACTCCCCCGGCTCCCTGGGGAGATGCCACGGCTGCGGGGGCGTATTGTGCTTGCAGAGACCGTGCTGGCAGGTCTAGAATGGTCGGCGAAGCGGGAAGGCCCCGGGTCCACGCGGGCCGGCCCTTCCCGGGCAAGCCGCACACCGAATGGAGGATGACGCCGTGTCCCTAACCCAATCGGGCGATCATGCGAGGGGACGAAGGGAATTCCTCGCCATGCTCTCGGCGGCGGCAACCGCCGGCCTAGTGGGCGGGGGTGTCTCGGGCGCCGCCGCGACCGGTGAGGAAGGGGGCGGCCCACTGCCGACGATCGCCCTGGGCCCCCACCGCGTCAGCCGGCTGATCGCCGGCTCGAATACCATCTTGGGCTACTCCTACATGGGGCCGCACACGGACCGGCACATGCGGGAGTACTTCACCACGGAGCGAGCCGTCGGCTTCCTCGAAGACTGCGCCGCGGCGGGAATCACGGCCCACCAGTTCGGCTACTCGGATCAGTCGGTGGAATACCTGCGACGGCTCGAGGAGCGGGAATCGCCCCTGCGACTGATCGCCCTGCACTCCCAGCGTGACGGGCTCGACGAAGCGATCGAGGCAACGCGGCCCATCGCCGTCGCCCACCATGGCGGCGTCACCGACCGGTTGTTCGCCGAGGGCCATTCCCAGAGCGTACACGATTACGTCAAGGCGGTTCGAGACCGCGGCCTGTTGGCCGGCGTCTCCGCGCACAACCCAGACTGCATCCGCCGGATCGCCGACGAGGGTTGGGACGTTGATTTCTTCATGGCGAGCTTCTATTTCCTCACGCGCCGAGTGGCCAACCGGCAGACGACCCTCCCCACGCTGGAGATCGATTACCCGTTTTTCCGCGACGACCCCCAGGTCATGGCAGCAGTCCTCCGGGAGGTGGAGCAGCCCTGCCTGGCCTTCAAGATCCTTGCCGGCGGACGGCTCTGCTCGAACCAGGAGAAGGTCCGCACGGCCTTCCGATTCGCTTTCGAGAACATCAAACCGAGCGACGGCGTGATCGTGGGGATGTTCCCCTGGTATTTCGACGAGGTGGGCGCCAACGCGCAGTACACCCGCGAGCTGGGCGCGCCGGCGGCCTGAGTTCCGGCGATCCCGCAACCGGTCCCACCTTCGGGGTGCGCCGCGCGAGAACCGCGGACACCGCCCCCTCCCCAATCATTCAGGAAAGGGCCCGAGATGAAACCCTCCCGTTTGACTCGGCGGCAATTCGTAGCGGCAACGTCGGTCGGCACGGTGGCCACGGTCGCCGGGGCGACCGCGGCGAAGGCGAGCGTCCGCCGCTCCCCGAGCCCCCTGGCGGTCCATGGCGGCAAGCCGGTGCGAAGTGCGGGCTTTTCCCGTTGGCCCCTCTGGGATCGCCAGCACGACGAGGCGCAGGTCCTCGAGGTGCTCCGCAGCGGCGTCTGGTCGCGGTCCCACGTGGTCGCGGAGTTCGAGAAAAGATATGCGGAGCTGATCGGCACGAAGCGCTGCCTGGCCACCACCAACGGCACCATGGCGCTCGTTACGGCGCTCAACGCCCTCGAGATCGGCGTGGGCGACGAGGTCCTCGTGGGCCCCTACACGTTCGTCGCCACCCTCGACGCCATCTTCCTTGCCGGCGCCTTGCCCATCATGGTCGATACCGATCCGGAGACCTTCCAGGTCAATCCGGACCGCATGGAGGCCAAGATCACCCCCCGTACCCGCGCCATCCTGCCCGTGCACATCTACGGGCTGCCGGCCGACATGGACCGGATCAACGCCCTGGCCCGGAAGCACGATCTCCTCGTTGTGGAAGACGCCTGCCAGGCGTGGCTGGCGGAGTGGAAGGGGAAGAAGTGCGGCGCACTGGGCGATCTGGGCTGTTTCAGCTTCCAGAACTCCAAGCACCTCACCTGCGGCGAAGGGGGCGCCTTGCTGGGCGACGACGACAGGGTGATGAACCGCGCCTTCTCATACCACGACTTCGGCCGCCCCTACCAGGAAACCGAGCGATGGCCGTCGGGGAACGTCCGCCTGGGGACCAAGTGCCGCATGGCGGAGTTCCAGGCGGCCATCCTCCTGGCCCAGATGACGCGTCTCGAGGAGCAGACCCGGCGCCGCTGGGAAAATGCCAATTACCTGACCTCGAAACTCCAGGGGATCCCCGGAATCACGCCCCACAAGCTGTACGACGGCGTCACCCGCGCCGCCTACCACATCTACCCGCTGCGTTATCATGAGGACGAGTTCGGCGGGGTGTCGCGGGCCAGATTCCTGGCAGCGCTGCGGGCCGAGGGCATCCCCTGCTCCGGAGGCTACGGCCGCCTGAACCGGGAACCCTTCTTCGAGAACACGCTGAACTCGCGCAACTTCCAGCGGATGTATTCGCGCGCGCAGCTCGATCACTGCCGGGAAATGAACGAGTGCCCCGATAACGACGCGCTCTGCGAACAGGCCGTCTGTCTCTTCCAGAATCTGCTCCTGGGCACCCGGGAGGACATGGACGACATCGCCGACGCCGTGGTCAAGGTCTACGAGCATCGGGAACAGTTAGCCTGACGCCGGGTCGGCTCCGGCCACCTGATGCCTCGGCCCGGTTCGCGGGCAAGTCGCGTGCGGCCGCGTCCGGGGGAGCGGCAGGGTCCCTCGTCCGGGAAATCCTCGCGGCCGTTACGGATTCGGCGCCTCGGCCTCCGCACTTTGCTTGGCGGCGTCCTCACTCGTCTTGGCGGCAGCGTCACCCCCGGACTTGAGATTGAAGTCCACCAGCGTTTCGGGGATATCGACTCCGCCAACGTCCTTGAGGACCTGCATCATCGGCGGCAGCGTGCGGGCCATGTTGTGGAGGAAGCTCGCCGTGCTGCTGTTGCCGTTGGTCCCGGCGGCGTCCCAGACGACGACCTTATCGAAGCGGATGTTCGAAATCGCCTTGGCCGAGGCGTCGACCAGGTGATCGAAGTGTTCCAGCAGCAGCATCTTGAAGGCCGGTTCGGCGCCCCCGCAGGCATCGATGATCCGCTGCAGGCCGTCGCCCTTCTTGGCGAGAACCTCGTACTGGCCGCGGGCCTCGGCATCGAGACGGGCGAAGATGGCCTGGGCCTCGCCCTCGGCCTCGATGCGGCGTTTGGCGGCCTCCGCCTCGGCCTCGACCTCGATCTTGGCCCGTTCGGCCTTGGCGGGGGCTTCCAGCTCGGCGCGGCGTTCGGCCTCGATCCGTTGGGCCTCGGCCACGGCGGCCCGCGTCTGGGCCAGGTGCCCCGCCTCGAGCACGGAGGCCTCGGCCTGGGCCTTGCGCGTCTCGCCCACCTCGAAGGCCTCGGCGCGCTTCACCTGAAGCGTAGCCTGCGAAGCGGCGATGTCGCCCTGGGCGGTGTTTTCCCCCTCGATGGCCCGAGCTTCGGCATCGGCCATCTGCACGCGGGTATCGCGCTCGGACTCCTTCACCTGGGCGTCGCGGACCAGGGCGGCGCGCTCCTCGGCCACTTTCTGATCGCGGTCCATCTCTGCCACCCGGATCGCCTGGTCGCGCTGCGCCTCGCGGGTGCCGATCTCGCGGACCTTGTTGGCATTGGCCACGCTGACGTACTTCTCGCGCTCCGCCTCGGCGACGGCGATCTCGCCCATCTTCTCGTTCTCGGCCACGTCGCCGCGGGCCTTCTGGATGGCCTGCGAGGCCGCCTTCTGCCCGATGGCCTCGATGTAGCCCGACTCGTCGGTGATGTCCGTGATGTTCACGTTGATCAGCACCAGGCCGATCTTCCGCAGCTCCGGCTCCAGCGAGGACTGGATGTTGGAGAGGAAGAGGTCGCGGTCGCGGTTGATATCCTCGATGTTCATCGAAGCGATCACCTGGCGGAGCTGGCCGAAGATGATGTCCTCGGCCTGCTTGCGGATCTCCGCTCCGGACAGCCCCAATAGGCGAATAGCCCCATTCTGCATCAGCTCCGTGGTGGTCCCCACCGCCACCGTAAAGACACTGGGGACGTTGACGCGGATATTCTCCATCGAGAGCGCCCCGCGCAGGGGAATCTCGATCTGCATCGGCTCCAGGCTCAGCCAGGAGTAGTCCTGGATCAACGGCCAAACGAACCGGGCCCCCCCGTGGACGCACTCGGCCGCGTCGGACTTCCGCGTCTTCCCGAAGACGACGAGCACCCGGTTGCTCGGACAGCGCTTGTACTGCTGGGCAACGAACAGCACGGTCCCCAGGACCACGATCACCACCAGCACGAGCCCCACGGCCATCCAGAACTGGAACGCCGAGAGGCCCGGCACCAGAGCAAGATTTGCAACGACACTCATACCTCGTTCCTTTCGCGCGCTTCGATCGGTTCCACGGCGACGGTGGAGGGGGTGACCACGTCGACCACCATAACTTTAGCTCCCGGAACAAGCCGGGCGCCGTCCGTCACCGCATCGAACTCCATGGTCCGGTTCTGCAGGTTCATCTGGATCTTCCCGGAGCCGTCCCGTCTGGCGGGGATGCTCACGTAGACCGTACCGTGCCGCCCGACGGTCCGCTCGATCCGCGCCGTGCCGTCGGATTTCAACGAGCATACCCCTCGCATGAGCCAGTAGACTGCCACAAGGGCCAGCGCCCCGCTGCCGGTGGCCACGAGGAGAGTCGCCGCCGGTGAGGCGCCGATCGAATCCGCGGCCAGCCCGCCGATGCCGAAGAAGGCCAGGGCGGCTACCACGGTTCGAAACGAGAGGATCCGGAAGATCGCCCCTGGATCCCCCTGGGCTCCCGCCAAGCCGTCTCCCGAAAAGACCGAGTCGGGCTCGCCGTCCAGATCGCCCGGCAAGTCGACCCCCAGGGCGTCGCCGCCGAGTCCGATGAGCGTCATCACGAACTGGGCGACCAGAACGGTGCCCCCCACAACCGCGCAAATCAGGAATATGGTCGTCATCGCTTCACCTTCCACGAAACCCCGCCGGCTCGGCACGCGCCGAACCGGGCGAAGCCCCCACTGCCAACGGGGATTGCGGTCTCGGGCCCCATATGCTCGTCCAAGGGAGGATTCGACACACCGCGATCAATCTTGCGCTCCAACGCCGCCGCAACTTCAACAGCCCGCCGGCTAAGGATCAACGCTGCCGAATCCCGCCCCCCAACGGAGCGACAACCATCTATCATGGGAAGTCTCCACCAATATGTCAAATCGACCGGGCGGCGTAACCGTTCACGCGCCGGCCGGGGACTGGTCCATTTTTCGGCCAATAGACCCTGCCTTTAGCGACCGCCGACGCCCGAAAAATGGACCCGTCCCCCTACCGTGCCGCGGCGACCGGGCGAAGGGGACAGTCCCATTTTCGCGGCCGAATCGCGTTGTCCACGAGGAATACTCTCTAGGCCGCGAAAACCGGGACGGTCCCCCGTGAACGGTTACCGGGCGGCTCGCTGCGTATCCGCGCATCGCTGGACCGCCAATCGTCTCTCAGGGCGGTCGACCAGCGGCTGGGCCACGGCGCGGAAACGGCGGCGAACCGGAGAAGTCGGCCTCCGATGCCCGCCTCACCGGGCTCCCGTGGGCGCGGGAGGGGGGGATTGTTATCTTAAGAGGCGGTCGGGGCGGCAGGTGGCGGTTTCCCGATTCGGGGCGAAACTCAACGCAGGGAGAAGCGACGATGATCGAACTGGGCATGCATACCGACAATTGGCGGACGCTCAGCGGGAATTTCCAGGCGGCCGTCGATTCCGCACTCCAGAACGGCCTGAAACACATCGAATTCGGCGTCATCTACGGCCAGTACTTCGTCCACGGACTGGGCTACGACCCGTCCGTCTCTCTCTTCTCCAACCCCCGCCGGCTCCGCCGCCTTCTCGACGAAAAAGGCCTGAACGTCTCGCAGATCGACGCCGCCTTCCCGATGATGGGGCCGGAAGGGTCGAGCTGGGCGGTCCCCTACGTGCAGCAGGCCATCCGCTTCGCCGCCGAAATCGGTTGCCCCATCGTGGACACCACCGACGGAGCCATGAAGACCGAAGGCTACTCCGACGAGGAGGTCTTTCGGATCACTGTGGACAACTACCGCCAGTGCCTCGCCTGGGCCGAAGACTACGATGTGATTGTCAACGTCGAGACCCACGGCCCCTACACCACCAACGGCGATTTCCTCGAACGCCTCTTTGCCCACTTCGAATCTCCCCACCTGCGATTCAACTTCGACACCGGCAACACGTTCATCTCGGGCAACGACCCGCTCGAGTATCTCAAGCGCTTCCGCAAGTACCTCTCCCATGCCCATATCAAGGACGTCAGCCCCCAGCTCGCCGCCGCCGTCCGCGGCGAGGAGACGGGTATCGCCACCAGCGAGGTGCCCATCGGTGGGGGCGTAAACGCCGAGAACATCCGCCAGTGCATCGAGTATCTCAAGGTTACCGACTGGGACGGCGTTCTATCCATCGAGTGCCACGGCGCCGACGAGAACATCCGCCAGAGCGTCCGCTTTCTCCGCGAACTGATCGCCTGACTGCCCCAAGCGCAACGCGCCGAGGGCGGAGAGACAAGGCGGAAGAGCGGTGACGATGGCCGCGTCCCCTTTCCCTTCACCGTTTCGATGAACCGATCAACCTCACCCGCCCCCCTCGTCCACCTGGCGGCCGAAGACAACGTGGGAGTGGCCGTGCGGGCCCTCGCGCCCGGTGAGAAGCTAAAGGTCGGCCGAACCGCGGTTACGGCGGTCGAGCCGATCCCCAGCGGCCACAAGATCGCGCTGCGGCCTATTGCGGCCGGGGAGAAGGTCCTCAAGCACGCCGCCGCGATCGGATCGGCCACCCGGGCGATCGCGCCCGGCGAGCACGTTCACGTTCACAACCTGGGCAGCGACTACCTGCCGACGCGTCTCCGCCCCACCACCGATCGCAACATGCTCGGCGAGAAGGAGGAAGGTGCAGGACCATGTCGATGACCGTCTCATCCCCCCATCCGGGTTTCCTCCCACGCTTCCTCCCGGCTGGTGGTTTCTTGCCCTCGATCGTGATGGCGACCGCCTTCTTTGTCAGTGGGGCTTGCAAATAAGAGCGGAACTGTTGAAATGGGGTTTCAATGGCGTTGTCCTGGACTATCCCGAGGGCGTGCGTGGGGCGCGGATGCAGGTGCATTCAGCCCCACCCCCTTGGAAGGGTGGCCGTCGCTTGGCGAACCCCCGCGAGAGGGGGGCAACGTTGAGTTCGAGCGATTCTGCCACGGCCCTTCAATTCGGCCGTGTCTCTTTCCGAGAGGGCCGAGGTGACCAGTACCGTCGTTCAACAATACGAATCCCTGCTCGCTCGTGCCGGCGAATACCGCCGCCAGCGTGCCCTCTCCGAGAAGATCGTCGTCCAGGTCGGCTCAGCCACCTGCGAGCACGCCGCCGGCTCGCGGACGGTCTTCGAGGAGTTCCGCAAGCACATCGCCGCCTCCGGGCGGGAAGATATCGTCCTTCACCAGACCGGCTGCACGGGGCGCTGCAGCCGGGAGCCGATCGTCTCCGTCTTCATGCCGGGGAAGATGCCGGTGAAGTATGAACTGGTCGATCGCGAGCTGGTGCACCCGATCTTTACGCGCCACGTCCTGGCGGGGGAACCGCTTCTGGACCATGTGCTCGATGGTCCGATCGAGGGGGTCGCCCGCTACGAGCTTCTCTCCTGTGGAAGCCACCGCTGTGGCTGGGCCGACCCGGAGCCGTTCCGCCAGGTACTCAAAGAGAAGCTCCGCGAGAGGGGGGTCTCGCCGGGGGATGTCCGCGTTACGCCGGCAAGCTGCTTCGGCGCCTG
This sequence comes from Planctomycetales bacterium, assembly GCA_007119795.1. Next base: position 10,194 of record SKOZ01000050.1, read on the forward strand.
CGGCATGGCGGAGATGGGCCGTACGGCCCACCTGCTGGTTCGCCCCGACAAAGTCCTGTATCGCATCACCGACCGCGCGGACTTGGACGAAATCCTCGATGAGCACGTGGAGAAGGGGAGGATTGTCGATCGGCTCAAGGTGGCCGAGAAGACCGTGGGCCGGAAATTCTTCGAGCTCTACGGCGACGTGGCCTTCTTCAACCGTCAGACGCGGGTAGCCCTGCGTCACAACGGCGTCCTCGACCCGACAAGCATCGAAGAATACTTTCATTTCCGCGGCTTCCAGGCGTTGGCTCACGTGCTGGAGAAGAACGATCCCAAGTGGGTCATCGACGAGATCACCCGCTCTCGCCTCCGCGGACGAGGCGGCGGGGGATATCCGACGGGCACCAAATGGTCCATGGCGGCTGCCGCGCCGGAGAAGACCCGGTACATCATCTGCAACGCCGACGAAGGAGATCCCGGCGCCTTCATGGACCGGAGCATGCTCGAGTCGGATCCCTTGAACGTCATCGAGGGGATGATCATCGGCGGCTTTGCGATCGGCGCCCGGCGGGGCTTCTTCTATATCCGTGCCGAGTATCCTTTGGCCATCGAGCGGATTGGCCGAGCCATCGAGGCATGCCGTGAATGGGGGTTGCTGGGTAAGAACATCCTCGGCTCCGGGTTCGATTTCGACCTGGAGATCCGCCTCGGGGCGGGGGCCTTCGTGTGCGGCGAGGAGACGGCGCTGATTCACTCCATCGAGGGCGAGCGCGGCCAGCCGCGAGTACGCCCCCCCTACCCGACCGAGGTCGGCCTCTGGGGCAAGCCCACCGTGATCAACAACGTGGAGACCTTCGCCAACGCCACCGCCGTGATCAACTACGGCGCCGGCTGGTTCAGCCGCCTGGGGAGCGAACGGAGCGGGGGGACGAAGGTCTTCGCCTTGGCCGGCAAGATCCGACACACCGGGCTCATCGAGGTGCCCATCGGCACCACGCTGCGGGAGGTGATCTACGAGATCGGCGGGGGAATGGCCGACGGCAAGCAGCTCAAGGCAGTGCAGACAGGGGGCCCGGCGGGCGGCTGCATCCCCGCCGCCTGGCTCGACACCTCCATCGACTTCGACACCCTGGCCCAAGCCGGCTCCATCATGGGCAGCGGGGGCATGATCGCCTTGGACGAAGACGACTGCATGGTGGACATCGCCAAGTTCTTCATCACCTTCTCCGAGGACGAGTCGTGCGGCAAATGCACTCCCTGCCGGGAGGGAACTACGCGGATGCTGGAGATGCTCGAACGGATCACGGGGGGGCAGGGCACCGAGGAGGACCTCGATCGACTGGAGAGGCTGGCCCGCCTGGTGAAGAACGCCTCCCTCTGCGGGCTGGGGCGTGCGGCGCCCAATCCCGTGCTGAGCACGCTGGAGCACTTCCGGGAGGAATTCCGGGCACACGTCGTCGACAAGCGGTGTCCCTCGCGAAAGTGCGTGGCCCTGATCCACTACGAGATCAGCGAAGAGAAGTGCGTCGGCTGCACCGTCTGCGCGAAGAACTGCCCGGTGGACTGCATCGACGGCAACCGCCGCGAGGTCCACGTCATCGACCAGGACCGCTGCATCAAGTGCGGCCGCTGCTTCGAGGTCTGCCGCTTCGACGCGGTGCTGCGGACTTGAGGAGGACTCCCTCGAAACGAATCATTCGGGCATTGCCGGCATTTCCAGGATCGAAGGTCGCCGTGGGGCCGCCGGCCACTCACGTGGTTGGCCTGCATGGCATTTGCGAGGCTTGTCCCCATTTTGCTTCCTGGATCAACAACCTGAAACGGCTTGCCAGGCGAGGCCAAGGAATGATCGGATAACAAGATCGGCAGCAGACACCCGCTCTCGAATAACTCAAGATGTCCCAGAAACAACAAGTGCGCGTCACGATCGACGAAACCGAGCTCACCGTCCCCGCCGGCACCACGATCATGGAGGCCGCCGAGCAGCTCGGTATCTACATCCCCCGCCTCTGCTACCACCCCGACCTGAGCCTAGCCGGCTCCTGCCGGGTCTGCATCGTCGACGTCAAGGGCATGGGCCACTTCATGGCCTCGTGCAGCCAGGCGGTCTGGGAGGGGATGGAGGTGCAGACGACCTCCCCGGTAATCCGCCAGGCGCGGCGCGACGTCGTCGAGCTGATCCTGGACAACCACCCCAAGGACTGCCAGACCTGCGAGCGCGACGGCAACTGCGAGCTGCAGAACATGGCCTACACGATGGGCGTCCGCGAGCGGCTCTTCGAGGGCCGCCGCAAGCAGTTCCCCCTCGAGGACTCGAGCGCCTCGGTCGTCCGCAACGCGGAGAAGTGCATCCTCTGCGGGCGGTGCGTCCGCGTCTGCGCCGAGGTGCAGGGGGTCTACAACTTGAGCCAGCACGGCCGCGGCTTCACGACCGTGGTGGGGCCGGCCGCTCTGTCGCCGATGGACGAATCGGTCTGCATCCAGTGCGGGCAGTGCATCAACGTCTGCCCCACGGCCGCCTTCCTGGAAAAGAGCAGCACGGAACGCATCTGGCAGGCCCTGGCGGACCCCGCCCTGCACGTCGTCGTGCAGACGGCCCCCTCGATCCGCGCGGCCATCGGCGAAGGCTTCGGCCTGGCGCCGGGAACGCCCGCCACGGGTAAGATGGTCACCGCCCTGCGCCGCCTGGGTTTCGACGCCGTCTTCGACACCGACCTCGGCGCCGACCTGACCATCGTCGAGGAGGCGCACGAATTTCTGGCTCGGCTCAAGGAGGGGCCGCTGCCGATGATCACCTCCTGCTCTCCCGGATGGATCAACTTTCTGGAGAAGTTCTACCCCGATCTGGTCCCCCACGCCTCCACCTGCAAGTCGCCGATGAGCATGCTCTCGGTGCTCGCCAAAACCTATTACGCCCGGCAAAAGGGGATCGACCCCAAGCGCGTCTTCATGGTCGCCGTCATGCCCTGCGTGGCCAAGAAGTACGAGGCCGCCCGCCAGGAGCACGTGGACGAGACCGGCATCCCTTACACCGACGCCGTGCTCACCACCCGCGAGCTGACCTGGATGATCCAGTGCTACGGCGTCGGCTTCCGCGCCTTGCCCGACGGGGAGTTCGACTCGCCGCTGGGGACGGCCAGCGGGGCCGGCGACATCTTCGGCACCACGGGAGGCGTCATGGAGGCTACGCTGCGGGCTGCCAGCCGCCTGATCACCGGCAAGCCCGGCCCCCGAATCGAGTTCACTGAGGTCCGCGCCGTGGAAGGGCTTCGCGAGACCTACGTGGCCATCGGCGAGCACAACGTCCACGTGGGCGTGGCCAACGGCCTGACAAACGCCAAGGTCCTCCTCGACCAGGTGGCCTCGGGCGCAAAGAAATACCACGTCATCGAGGTCATGGCGTGCCCGGGCGGCTGCGTCGGCGGCGGCGGCCAGCCCTACCCGCCGCGGGGCGTGAAGGTCCTCGATCCCGACTTGCTCCGCAAGCGGGGGGGCGCTCTCTACCAGATCGACGAGGGCAAGACCCTCCGCGAATCCTACGAGAACCCCGCCATCGCCGAGCTCTACGAGAACTTCCTCGGCGAGCCCGGCTCGGAAAAGGCCCACCAACTCCTGCACACCCGCTACCAGGCCAAACTGCCGCGAGGTATTCGATGAGCTGTCACAGCACCGACAACTGGCACGAGGTCGAGGGGCAAAGCCGAGAGATCCTCGGCGAAGAGCTGGCCGCTTTCATCGGCGGATGCCGCACCGGCGACGAGCCCGCCAGTCACCTGATCGCCGTCCTCCACAAGGTCCAGGGCCACTTCGGCTACCTGGGCGCCGCCCACCTCGACGCCGTGGCCCAACTCCTCCAGGTCCCCGCCGCCAAGGTCGCCGGGGTGGCCAGCTTCTACCACTACTACCGCCTCCAGCCTCGGGGGCGGTTCCTCATCAACGTTTGCCTGGGAACGGCCTGTTACGTCAAGGGGGCCGACCGCGTGGCCCAGAAGCTCCGCGACGAGCTGGGGATCACCTTCGGCGAGACGAGCACCGACGGCGTCTTCTCGCTGGAGGCCTCGCGGTGCATCGGCGCCTGCGGGCTGGCTCCCGTAATGACCGTAGACGACGACGTCCATGCCCAGGTGACGCCCGACCGCGTCCCCGTCATCCTCGAGCAGTACCTTCAGCAGACCCGCCGCGAGACGGAACGCTCCTAGAAGACGACGGCAGGCAATAGCCCGCCGGGCAGCCCCCCATCCTGTTTCCTTTCCATTCGCGCCGCATCGCTCCCTCCATCGCGCCCTTTGCTCTCGTTTCCCCTCAGATCCAAGGGACGGCCGAGGTACTCGATATCGAGCCAGCTCGGGGGCCGGGAGTGGCTTCTGCGAAGGGGCAGCCGTTTTCGGAATCCTGGCTGCCGTCGGCCCTCCGGCGCGGCGGAAACGCTCTCCGTGTCGCACCGCACCTCCCCCAAAACAACCGCAGACTAATCCGACCAGGGTGCCGCAGAACCACTCCTACGGGTGATACGCACGGAAGTATTACCCATCCTTTACGCGGCGCAAACAGAGTGGGCGCTGGTCGGGAGCCGAGGAGTCGTATAATCCGAGAGCCGGCACACGGGGACGCGCGCAGCGTGTCCCGGACGGTGTGCTGCTGCTCTCCTGAACCGACTCGCACCACAGGTACCTTGATGATCGCCAACCACCACGAGCTACCGGTCGTCCCTTCCGCGCCTGCCGCTGAGGCTTCCGCTGCCCCGCACCCGTTGGGCTCGCAGGCCAAGGTCCTGCTCAGCAGCGTCTTCGGCCCCTACGCGCAGGACGACGAGTACGGCGGCCGGGCGATGAACCCCATGGAGCTGTACCACAACCAGGTCACCCGCGTGCAGGGCCCCTTCTCCTTGCGGATGTTCCACCGCAGCTGGGGCCTGATGCTCATCCAGGCAAACATCGCCGCCCCCTGTGTGCTGCTCGACTTCCCCACGATGGACCGCTTCATCCAGGAGATCCGCGACAACGACTACGACGTGGTAGGCATCAGCTCCATCATCCCCAACGTCGGCAAGGTGCGGAAGATGTGCGCCCTGGTCCGCCGCTACCTGCCGCGGGCCAAGATCGTCATCGGCGGGCACGTCGCTAACTTGCCCGACATCCACGAGCAGGTCGACGCCGATTTCGTCGTCAAGGGTGAAGGGGTCCGCTGGTTCCGCCGGTACTTGGGCGAGGAGACGAAGCAGCCGGTCCGCCATCCGGCGATCATCTCCGGCCACGGCACCCGCAATTCGGGCATCACTTGCCCCGAAAAACCCGGCGACGTGGCCGCGACCGTGATCCCCTCGGTCGGCTGCCCCTTGGGGTGCGATTTCTGCTCCACCTCGGCCATGTTCGGCGGCAAGGGAAAGTTCGTGGACTTCTATTCCAGCGGCGACGAGCTCTTCGAGATCATGGAGCAGCTCGCAGCGCGGATGCAGGTCCGCTCCTTCTTCATGATGGACGAGAACTTCCTCCTGCACCGCAAGCGGGCCCTACGGCTGATGGAGCTCATGGAGCGGGAGAACAAGCCCTGGTCGTTATACGTCTTCAGCTCCGCGAACGTGCTCACCTCGTACAGCGTCGACGAGTTGGTCCGCTTGGGCGTATCCTGGGTCTGGATGGGCCTGGAAGGAGAGAACAGCCAGTACCGCAAGCTCCACGGCATCGACGTGCCGGCGCTGGTCCGGAAACTCCAGTCGCACGGCATCCGCGTCCTCGGCTCCTCGATCATCGCTCTGGACGAGCACACCCCGGAAAACATCGATCGGGTGATCGACTACGCCGCGGCCTACGACACGGACTTCCACCAGTTCATGCTCTACACACCGATTCCCGGCACCCCCCTCTATGCCCGGCTCTCGGCCGAAGGGCGGATGAAAGATCCCGCCGAATTCGAGCACGGCGACATCCACGGCCAAGAGTACCTCAACTACCGCCACCCGCACATCCCTCCCAAGGCCGAGGCGGAGATGATGGTCCGCGCCTTCACCCGGGACTTCGAAGTCAACGGGCCCAGCGTGATGCGGATCGTGCGAACCACGCTGGCCGGCTGGAAGCGTTACAAAAACCACCCCGACGCGCGGATCCGCGACCGCTTCGCCTGGGAGGCCCGCGACCTTCCCGTGCAGTTCTCCGCCCTCCTGGGTGCCGCGCGGCGGTATTACCGGAAGAACCCGGCGATGCACGAGAAGATCGCCCGCATCCTCGCCGACCTGCACGCCGAGTTCGGACTCAAGTCGCGACTGGCCTCGGGGGTCGGCGGGCTTTATGTGCTGCGGAAGATCCGCCAGGAAGAGCGGCGGCTGGCCCAGGGATGGACCTACGAGCCGCCCACCTTCTACGAGCGCAATGCCGCCTGCGACGACCACCCCGAGGCCGCCCTCTGCCACTCCGTCACGACGCACCGTCCCGCTGCGGTGGCCGAGCACCCCGACGCCACCTCGGCGGCGGGACAGCCGATCTCCGTCGGCTAGGCGCCCGGCTGCAAGGGACGGTAGGGCCGGCCGGGAATGAGCCGTTCGCCGTCCGAAAACCCCTCGGGCCGCGGCGCCAACCGCTCGATGAGCCGGCCTCGCCAGAGCTCGAGCGCGTCCTTATGGCCCGGGTCCCGGGAAAGGTCGCGCTCTTCGCGGGGGTCGTCGTTGAGATCGAAGAGCTGTTTGCTCCCGTCCGCGGGCCGCCAGATGTACTTGATTCGCCCGTCGGTCAGCGAGTGAAAGCCCTGGGCATCGCTATAGATGGGGGAATGTTCCAGGTGCAGCCAGGGGCGGACCGACGGCTCGTCTCCCCGCAGCAGCGGCACCAGGCTGACGCCATCCACCGGCGGGCAGGCGATTCCGGCAAGCTCGGCAAGCGTCGGCATGACGTCCTCCAGGCAGACCGGCCGGTACGACCGCAGACCGCGGCGGAAGCCCCAGTCCGCCGAGCCGCCGACGATGAAAGGCACGTTCGCCGACCCTTCATAAGGTTCGCACTTGCGGAAGTAACCGTGGTCGCCCAGCATCTCGCCGTGGTCGGAGGTCACGAGGATCACCCAGCGCCGCCCCGCCCGTTCGCTGCGGTCTTGGAAGGCCGCGATCAGCGGGGCGATCGCCTCGTCCAGGTGTTCGATCAAACCAAAATAGCCGGCCTGGGCCCGCTGGAGCGTCTCCCCTTCCAGCAGGACGCGGCTGCCGCCGTGGCTCCCCTCGGGGGTCAGCTCGTCCCAGTGGACCCACTCGCCCCGCGCCGGCTGCGGCAGCTCCATGGACCAATAGGTATCAAAGTGGCGCTGCGGCGGGAAGAGGGGCGGGTGGGGGGCGTAGAACGAGGCGGTCAGAAAAAGCGGCCGGTCGGTCGGGGCCTCGTCGACGAACCGATGGGCCTTGCGGACAATCCAGGAGGTCGGATGCCAGTCGTCGTCCAACGGCCAGGGCCCGGCTTGCCAATGGTTGTAGGTCAACCCCATGGCAGTCACCATCGCCCGGATGCCGTCCCGGTGCAGGGCCTTGCCCAGCGGCGTCTGTGGGGGCAGCACCCCCTTGAGGAAGTCGACGTAGTCGTCGTCCTCCACGTACGTCGAGCCCCGGATGGCCACCTCGTATCCCAAGGCCTCGGGACCGTCGGCCTGGTGCATCGATCGGCCCACCAAGGCCGTCAGGTAGCCGGCGTCGCGGAAAACCTGGGGCATCGTGGGGGGCGTCACCGGCCTCTGCCGAAAGCCAACCACGCCGCTCGTCTGCGGGTGAAGCCCTGTGAGCATCGCATACCGCGCCGGGATGCACGAGGGCACCGTGGCGTAGGCTCGCCGGAACAGCGCGCCCCCGCGGGCCAGCTCGTCCATCTGGGGCGTGCGGACGGCCGGATGGTCCAGGATCGAGAGGCAGTCGCCCCGCATCTGATCCGGCATGATCACCAGGATGTCGGGCGGAGCCGGCAACACGTCGGCCGAAGCCCGCCCCATCCCGCACGTGAAGAGCAACAGCACCAACGAGCTGAAGCGGAGGGCGTTCATGGGTCTTCTCCGTGTAGGGTCCTCTGGGACACGACGGGAGGTAACCGTTCACGGCCGGGCGGGAACTGGTCCATTTTTCGGCCAATAGCCCCTGTCTTTAGCGACCGCCGATACCCGAAAAATGGACCTGTCCCCTTACCCTGCCGCGGCGTGCCTGGCGAAGGGGACAGTCGTCACACCTCCACCAGTCCCAGTCCCCGGTAGGCCGACTCGACGATGTGGGCATCGATGGTCTCCCGGTTCTCGCCCGCCGCCGCCAACAGCGCCAAGTCGGCCAACAGGCTGACCCGCCGCGGGACGCCCCCTGCCAACTCGTGCAGGCGAGTGGCCGCCGCCCCGTCGAAGAGCGGCTCCCCCCGCCCCACCGCCGCCAGGGAGGCGGCCAGGTAGGCCGCAGTGTCGCTCTGATCCCACGGTTCCAGGTCGATCCGCAGCTCGGCCAGCTCCAGAAACCGCGGGTCGAGCAGGGCGATCGACTCCGAGCGGGCGGCCAGGACGATGGTCAGCCGCGAATCGGGGGAGAGATCCGACTCGGCCAGACGCATCAGGGCCGCGGTCGTGGCCTTCTCGCCACAATGGGCGTCGTCGACCAAGAGAACGGTCGCCCGTTGCTCGTAGCGAAACTGCTTGATGCGGTCCTCGACGAGACGCCAGAGCACGTGCGACCGCGCACCGCCATCGGGGTTGAGCTCCCATCCGACGCCTACAGCGGCCAGCATATCCTCCAGATCGACCCCGTCGAGGTCCGTCCGGGCGACCGCTGCCCCCTGGCGGCGGAGCTGCGCCGCGAAACACTCCAGCACGAGCGACTTGCCGCTGCCCGCCGGTCCGAGCAGGACCCCCAACCGCCGCCGCTGCTCGACAAGAAAATGGAGCCGGGCCAGCGCCTCCTCGTGGATGGGACTCTGGAAAAAGAAACGAGCATCGAGCGAAACACGGAAAGGGCTTTCGCAGAGCCCCCACGGATTGGGATACATGACTCGCCCCCCAGCGGTCGATATTGTCGAGCCCTCGCGCACCCGGGGTCTCGGGAAAGGGCCGCAGAAAGCAGAGAAAGTGGATAACACAGGGAGGGATGAAGCCCCTGTGCTCGGGCCTGACTTTCCTCTTCTTCCTCCTTCCGATAAAACGAGTTGCCAGGGAAGAGCCGGGTTCCCCTTCGGGCACGGCGCACGTTCCGCCCTAGAAGGCTCTTCGGTAGAATCCGCAGGAAGGCTTTACCTTTCCTAGCCGCTACGACCCGCCCGCACGTCGATGGCCGACCGCTACTTCGTCCCGCCGCCGATCCGCCCCCCTCGCGTGGAGATTTCTGGGGCAGAAGCGCATCACATGGCCCATGTAATGCGCGCCGAGGCGGGTACGCCGGTGGTCCTCTTCGATGGTAGTGGGGTGGAGTTTCCTGCCGAGGTCGCCCGCGTGACCCGTAATCGGGTCGAACTGGCGGTAGGTGCCGCTCGGGCGATCGATCGGGAGCTGGCGGTCGCCATCGTACTAGGCATAGCGCTTCCGAAAGGGGATCGCCAGAAATGGCTGGTCGAGAAGGCGGTGGAACTGGGCGTCTCCCGCCTCGTTCCCTTGGAAGCAACCCGCACCGTGGCGCGTGCCGGCGGAGCCGCTATCGAGCGGCTGCGCCGCCAGGGGATCGAGGCGGCCAAGCAGTGTGGCCGCAACCGACTCATGGAAATTGCTCCCCCAATGGCCTGGAGGGAGTGGATTGCCGAGACGAGTGCCATCGAGCGCCGCTACCTCGCCCATCCGGGTGGCCAGCCCGCCGCTTCGAGCTTGGCGTCGCTGTCGCTATCGGGGTCGGAGGCAAATGCGATGATCGCCTTTTCCGTGGGACCGGAGGGGGGATTCACCACCGACGAGGTAGTTGAGGCCCACTCCGCCGGATGGACGCCGATCGA
>SKOZ01000014.1 GCA_007119795.1 Planctomycetales bacterium
CGCCGACTTCATCGCCGCGCGGGGCGAGGGTTTCGAGGCCTTTGCCGCCAAGTTGGCAGAGTATCCGCCCGAGCGGGTGGCGGCGATCACCGGCGTAGCGCCGCACGAGCTGGAGAGGGCCGCCCGGCTCTACGGCCAGGCGGAGCGGGCCATGATCCTCTACGGCCTGGGGGTGACCGAGCACAGCGACGGCTCGCACGGGGTGATGGGCTGCGCCCACCTGGCCCTGCTGACCGGAAACGTCGGGCGGCGCGGCACCGGCGTCAATCCCCTCCGCGGCCAGAACAACGTCCAGGGGGCCTGCGACATGGGGGCCTTGCCCAATGTGCTTCCCGGGTATCAGAACCATGGCGACGAGGCGGTGCGAGCGAATTTCGAGGCCGCCTGGCAGTGCCGCCTGCCGACGGACCGGGGCTGGAAATACACCGAGGCGTGGCCCTTGGCGCGGCGGGGGCGGATCCGGGCGGCGTACCTCGTCGGCCACAATCCCGCCCAGACCGATCCGCACACCCAGCGGGTGGTGGAAGCCCTGGAAGCGATGGACTTTGTGGTCGTCCAGGACCTCTTCTTCACCAAGACCGCCCAGGCCGCCGACGTTGTCCTCCCGGCCGCCTCCTTCGCCGAAAAGGAGGGGACCTTCGTCAACGCCGATCGCCGGGTGCAGCGGCTCCGCAAGGCGGTGGAGCCTCCCCCGGGATGCCGGACCGATCTCGAGATCTTCCAGGCCCTCTCCGCGAGGATGGGCTACCCCATGCCCGCCCATGGCGCCGCCGAAGTCATGGATGAAATCGCCGCGATGGTCCCCATCATGCGCGGGATCAGCTACCGGCGGCTCGACCAAGAGCCCCTGGTCTGGCCCTGCCTCGACGACAAGGACCAGGGTGCCCGACGGCTCTATGAGAAAGAGTTCCCTCGCGGCCGGGCGACGTTTCAATGCATCGATTACAGCCCCCCCGCGGAAGAAAGCAGCGACGCCTACCCCCTCATCCTCACCACCGGACGGCGGCTGGAACACTACAACTGCGGCTCCATGTCGCGGCGGACCGCGGGCTTGCAGGCGTTGTGCCCCGAGGAGTACCTGGAAATCCATCCCGACGATGCCGAAGCACACGGCATCCGCGAGGGCCAAGAGGTCGAGGTGGCCAGCCAGCGGGGGAGATTGCAGGTCCCCGCCCATCTCACTGAGCGTTGCTCGCCAGGGGTCGTCTTTCTCTCCTTCCACTTCGAGGAAATCCCCACCAACGAACTCATCGGCGACCACCTCGACACCATGGCCTGTACGCCCGCCTACAAGGTCACCGCCGTCCGCGTCGCGCCGCTTCCGACCCCCGCATCTGGAAACGGTCCGCAGTAGCCGAATTCACAAGCTATTGCGCAGGCTCGACTTCAGAAGAGCCCCACGATCTCTTCGTCTTCGTTGATGTCGATCGCCTCGGCCGCTGGTGATTTCGGCAGGCCGGGCATGGTCATGATGTCGCCGGTGAGTACGACGACGAATCCCGCACCCGCGGCGACGCGGACGTCGCGCAGGGGGACGTCGAAGCCCTTGGGACGGCCCTTGAGTGCCGGATCGGTGGAAAAGGAATACTGCGTCTTGGCCATGCAGATGGGCAACTCGCCGAAGCCCGCCTCTTGGAGAGCCTGGAACTTGGCCCGCAGCGCCTTGTCGGCGAGGACGTCGGTGGCCCCGTAGATCTCGCGGCAGATGATCCCCACCTTCTCCCAGAGGGTGCAGGTGTTGGGATAGAGAAGGGTGAAGTCGGCGGGGGTATCCTCCACGACGCGGGCCACCACGCGGGCCAGCTCCTCGGCGCCGGCGCCGCCGCCAGACCAGTGGTCGGCGGGGACGATCTCCACGGAGAGATGGCTGCACTTGTCCTGGATGAAGCGGATCTCCTCCTCGGTATCGGTGACGAAGCTGTTGACGGCCACCACGGCCGGAAGCCCGAAGCGGTGGATGTTTTCGATGTGCTTCTTGAGGTTGTCCAGTCCCTTCTCCAGGGCCTCGAGGTTGGGCTGGTGGAGGGCATTGAGAGCCATCCCGCCGTGGTGCTTGAGGGCCCGCACGGTGGCCACGAGGACGACGGCGTCGGGGGCGATGCCGGCCTGGCGGCACTTGATGTTGAGGAACTTCTCGGCACCCAGGTCGCCGCCGAAACCCGCTTCGGTGACGGTGTATTCGGCCAGCCGCGTGGCCAGCCGGGTGGCGACGACGCTGTTGCAGCCGTGGGCGATGTTGGCGAAGGGGCCCCCGTGGATGAAGGCCGGCGTCCCTTCCAGGGTCTGGACGAGATTCGGCTTCAGGGCGTCCTTGAGGAGCACCGCCATGGCGCCGTGACACTTCAGGTCGGCGGCGGTGACCGGTTCGCGGCCCCGCGTGTACCCGACGATGATCCGTCCCAGCCGCTCCTTGAGCTCGGCGAACGAATTCGAGAGGCAGACGATCGCCATCACCTCGGAGGCCACGGTGATGTCGAAGAAGCTCTCGTGGGGGAAGGAGTTATTCGGTCCTCCCAGGCCGACGACGATCTTCCGCAGGGCGCGGTCGTTCATGTCCAGCACCCGCCCCCAGACGATCCGCCGCGCGTCGATACCCAGGGCGTTGCCGTGGTGCAGGTGGTTGTCCAGCGCCGCGGCGAGGAGATTGTGGGCCATGCCGATGGCGTGGATGTCGCCGGTGAAGTGGAGGTTGATGTCCTCCATGGGGATCACCTGGGCGTAGCCGCCGCCGGCAGCGCCCCCCTTCATGCCGAAACACGGTCCCAGCGACGGCTCCCGCAGGCACACCGCGGTCCGCTTGCCGATCCGGGTGAGCCCGTCGGCCAGGCCGATGCTCGTGGTGGTTTTACCCTCACCGGCCGGCGTGGGCGTGATCGCCGTCACCAGGATCAACTTGCCCGGCGGGGAATCGGACCACCGCCGGGCGGCGTCGAGGGGTATCTTGGCCTTGTACTTCCCGTAGTACTCCAGGTCATCCTCGTCGATCCCCAGCTTGGCGGCGACCTCCCGGATCGGGAGCATCTCCGCCGCGCGAGCGATCTCGATGTCGGGGGGTAGCGCGGGCGTTACGGCGGGTGCAGAAACGGTAGTCGCCATGGGAATTCTCCGGAAAGCAGATGGATAGAATGGGGTTCAACCGGCAGGCCGGCGGTGAGGCCTGGTCAGGAGCGGAGCTTCTCCGCCTCGGCGGGGCGCGTGGAGGTGATCGTCGATGCTCCGGGCGGGGCGGGGGTGGTCGGCGCGGCCTGGCCGTTTCCGCCGGGAGCGTCACCGGCCAGGTGATCGCGCTCCAGAAAGCGGTTCGCCCACGAGGATGTGTGGAGCAGCTCGGCGCGGTAGAAGACCGTAGGCCGCTCGAACATCCCCTCGCTCTCCCCGTAACGTTTCATCCGCCGGTAGGCGCGGACCCAATAGCAGGTCTTGTCGCCCAGCTCGCAGCGGCCGTCGCTCGATCCCCCGCAGGGTCCGTTGCGGGAATGCTTCGAGCAGGCAAACATCGGGCAAAGGTAGGCTCCCTCGGGGAGACTGCAATCGCCGCAGTCCTGGCAACCGTAGGCCAACGCCTTGACAGTCCTCTCCAGCAGGTAGGCCCCCCGCGAGAGCCTCCCCGGCTTCTTATCCCAGTGGCCGTAGAGCCGTTGGAGCGCGGCGTACATCCTCCGCTCGGGATCGAAGAGCCAACGGTGCGCCACCCGCGAGAGCCGATAGCCGAGCGTGACTTCGCCGTTCCCCTCGCGACGCTCCAGGGAGCGGAGGTACTCGGCGTTGATGCGCGTCGGATCGCTCAGCCCCGTATTCGGGTCGTGCTCGAAGAGGAAGAATTCGCCCGGGTGGGCATATTGGATTTCTTTGAGGAAGTCGCGCCAGTCGTCCGCGCCGAAACCGCGGGCCATCTCGATGATCCGGCTGAAGGTCTCGGGCTTGGCCATTCCCCCTAGGTAGCCCCCGGCAAAGCCGAGGCCGCGGAAGACGGCCAACTGCTTGGCAGCCAGCTCGATAAAGAACTGGCGGCCCTTGTCGGGGCCGGCGGCGTAGCGCTCGGCGTCGGCATGCAGCTCGTCGCTGGCCTCACAGCCGGGAAGCTTTCCGCTGTGGAAGAGGCGGACCACCGTCCTGTTCAGCAGGTAGACGTTGCCCACCACGGGCACGTCCAGGCCGCGGGAGGCCAGGAGCAGTTTCACCTCGTGGAACTTCCGCATGTCGTAGCCGAGTTGGGGGATCACCCACGCGGCGCCCGCAGCGATCTTCTCCAGGAGCTTGAGGTACTGGGGCATGAGTTCGGCCTCCTGCCGCTTGAAGGGCGAGACGGCACAGCCCGCAAAGAAGCCCGTGGGGGGGAGCACCTCCAGCGCACCGCGCCGCCCGGCAATCTGCAGCCCCTCGTTCATCGATCGCAGGAGGACGATCAGGCCCAGGGAATCGAGGTCGAAGACGCCCGACGCCTGCCCCCGGAATCCCCCCGCCGGATAATCCCCGGTCAGTGCCAGGAGATTCTCGAATCCCTCGGCGGCGTATTGCCAGGCAGTGGCCTCCAGGCCGTTGCGATTCCTGTCCTTACAGGTCAGATGGATGACGATTCGGGAGCGATGCTCGGGGAACAGCCGGGCGAGCCCGTCCGGGGGGAGCATGGGGACGCCCCCCGGGCTGTCGGTGATGGAGATCCAGCCCACCTGGGGATCGGCCAGCAGAGTTCGGGCCGCGGCGGCGGCTTCGCTCCCCGAGGGCCACCTCGGCAACCCACGGCTCGTGACCACCTCGACGCCATAGCAGAAACGGTTGCCCCTGAGCATCTCCCGGTAAGAACAACTCTCGCTGGCGGTGGCCATGGCTGACCCCCCTGTGTCTGACGGGTTCTACACCTCAGCGGCCTGAGCCTCGCTGGGCAGGCCCTTCTGCATCCTCCACGCCTTCACGTACTCGTCGCTGTAAAGCTGCCGTCCCAGAAGGATCTCCGCAGTGATCATGGCCTCGACGAGGTCCCGGTCGGCGGCGTCCACGATCGCCGCATCGAGGCCGGCGGCCAGGCACATCACCAGGAAGGTGCGGTTGAGCAGCCGGTTGTTCAGGCACTTCTGGCTGACGTTGGAGAGGCCGACGATGAACCGCGGCGGCGGGTCGTGGACCATGGCCAAGTGGCGGATGGCCTCCACGGCGTGGATCTGCTGCTTGGGGGCGGCATTGACCGGGAGAATGATGGGATCGAGGTAGATGTCCTCGATGGGAATGCCGGCCGCGAGGGCCGTCATCAGGAACGTCGCCCCGCACTCGATCCGCCGCTCCACGTCGCCGGGCACACCCTCCTGGTCCATAGTCAGGCCGATGATGGCCGCGCCGCTGGCGGCCGCCAAGGGGATGAGCTTGTTCATGTACTGCGGAGCCGCCGTGCAGGAGTTGATGACCAGCTTGGTGCTCGGGAGCGCCTCTTTGACCCGCGGCACCACCTCGACGAGCAGGTCGGCCTTGGCGCTGTCGACCGAGAGCGGCTTGTCGGTGATGGCGTGGACTGTCTCCGCGAGCCAGAGAAAATTCTCTACGGCGTTGCCCTTGCTGGGACCCACGTTCAGGTCGAGCACGTCGGCCCCTCCGGCGAGCTGCTCTTGGGCCAGGCGGTGGATCACGGCGGTGTCGCGTTCGGCGATGGCGCTGCGGACGTCGCGGTACATGCCGTTGATCCGTTCGGCGAAGATGATCATGGGAATGGGACCTCCCGGTCGGTGTGCGAGTGAATGACAATGGCCGCGGCGTCGCTCCGGCGGCGGCCGCCCTCGACGTTTCCTCGTGTCAGGTTGCCGCCACGGCGGCGTCCGCAACCAGCTCCGCGATCAATTGGCGGACGGCGGCCACGGCCTGGGGATGGCGCATGACCAGCAGGTCGGCGCCGCCCTGGAGCAGGGCGCCGGCGGTGACCGCCTCCCAGGCCGGCCCCCGCTTCGCGGCCGGCCCCCACAGACCGGCCGCTTCGTCGCCGACGCGGGCCTCCTTGGTCCGCCAGGCCTCGTAACCCACATCGAGGATCACTGGCTGGGCCATCAGACGGTCGCCGCTAAGGGCCGCCAGGCGCCCCCGCTCCAGGATGGAGTACACGTATTCCATGCCGTAACCCAACGCCGCGGTCGTCGGGTAGATCACGATGTCTTCCAGAGGGAAGCCCGCATCGCTGATCAGGATATTGACCTGTTTCGCCTTGTTGATGTCGCATGGCGAGAGGGCGATCAGCTTGTGCCCGTAGCCCTGCGCCGCCGCCGCCAGGGTGCGGTAGTCGGTCTCCGTAGCCGCCCCCAGGAGGCACTTCTCGCCCTGGGCCGCCTCGGCCACGGCGGGCATCACCTCCTGGTCCTTGGCCGGCACCTCGCAGCCCCAGACGATCAAAGGGAGATCCACGGCCTCGAGCACAGCGCGGACCGTGGCCACGGCCTCGGTTGCGGAACGGTCGCCCTCGTCGGGATGCGTACCCGCAAGGCGGAGGTTGATCAGATCGGCTCCCAACGATTTGGCCCTTTCCGCCCAAGCCGCCGGGTCCGACCAGACGTCGCTGTAGACCTCGGCCAGGGGATCGGGCCAGCCCTGCGGCGGGACATCGAGCACGTCCAGGGCAATCGCGGGAGCAAAGGGCGTTGCTCCGTCGATGTCGAGAAAGGGGATGCCTTCCGCGCCGCCGACGGTTACGGTGCTTCCCCGCGTTCCTCCTTCGGCCGGCTTGGCGCCGAGGGAGACCGTGTTGATCCGCCGCGACCATCGCGCTTGCACATCCGGTACGCTCATGTTGGTTCTCCACCGCGATTGCGAGTCATCGATCCCAGCCCGCCGGCATTCCCGAGCCTCCCGCCCAAGCCACATCCGCGTGGCTCCTCCCCGCCGTACCGGCGAGCAGCGCGTCGGCCACGCGGCCGGCGGCGACCACGGCGGGCGCGGTCGACGGGAGGCCGAACACGTCCTTTCCTGCAGCGCCGGTACGTTCCACGACGTTGTCTTGGGGCACATCCGGCAGCCGCTCGGCCGCTACCGCCGCCAGGGCCCGTTCCACCGCCGCGTCCACCCCTTCCCCGACGCGATTGACCAGAAGCGTGCGGCGGCCGATGCGGACCGGCAACTCCTGCGAGAGGTCCACGATCCGCCGCACGGCGCGCAGGGAAGGGAGCGTGGGGTTGAGCACCGCGAGGAGGACGTCCACGTCGTTGGTGGTCCGCCGCGAGAGGTGTTCCATGCCGGCTTCGTTGTCGACGACCACCGCCGCGTAGTTGCGTGCCAGGCCGTCCAGGGCGTGGCGGAGCAGGTTGTTGGCGGCACAGTAGCAGCGCGGCCCCTCCGGCCGTCCCATGGTGACGAGGTCGAACCCCTCCCCCTCGGCGACGGCGCGCTGCAGCTCGTCCTCCAGCGCGCGGACTCGACCGGCGCCGCTGGAGGGTGAGCCCTCCGGGCGGGAGCCGAGCTCGCGGATCTCGGCAAGCGTCCGACTCGGCTCGATTCCCAGCGCCTCGGCGAGGTTGGAGTTCGCATCGGCATCGACGGCCAGGATCGGCCGCAGCGCCCGCTCGCGAAGCGCGCGGATCAACAGCGCGGAGAAGGTCGTTTTTCCCACACCCCCCTTGCCGGCAATTGCGATGGAGAGGCTCACTCTCTTGCTCCTGAAAAGGTCTGGATCAATCCTTCGCCCAAGGAGGGTGGCCCCCCGTTTCCTCCGGCCACGGAAGGGAAACGCGCCAGGTCAGTATGGGGAAGGAAGCACGCTGCAGTGAACCGCTCCAGGTAGGCGGGATCGACCATCAACTCCCGGTAGGCCATCCGCTCGCGGATGGCGCCCGCCTCGGCAAACCGCCGGCGGCTGAGCAAGGCCAGCCTGGCACCGGCCAGCGCGCTGTTGCCGATGAAGTGGAGCCGCTCGCGGGGTACGTCGGGCAACAGCCCGACGGCGATCGCCCGCTCCAGATCGAGGTGGTTGCCGAAGGCCCCGGCGATGTAGACGCGTTCCACGTCGCCGAAGGAGAGGCCCACCATTTGGACGAGCGAGTCGGCGGCGGCATAGATAGCCCCCTTGGTGCGGAGGAGATTCTCCACGTCGCCCTGGGTGAGCACCACGTCGCGGGGACCTCCCGACTCCTCCGCCCGCGCGAGAAGGCACTCGCCGGTGCCGTCGTTTCGGGTGCGGAACCGTTTGCCGATGCGGTCGGGTTGGAAACGGCCGCTGCGGTCCAGCCATGCGGCCCTGCGCAGCTCCGCCAGGGCATCGACGAGGCCGCTCCCGCAGAGCCCCACGGCGGGCTTTCGGCCGATGGTCGAGAAGGTGATCTGCGCCTCGCGGGGATCGACGTGCACGCGATCGATGGCCCCCGCGGCGGCCCGCATCCCGCAGGTCACGGCGCCCCCCTCGAAGGCCGGTCCGGCCGAAGCGGCGCAGGCCACGGCGAAGTCGCGGTTGCCTAGGACGATCTCGCCGTTGGTGCCGATATCGATCAGCAGGGCGATCTCCTCCGAGAGGTGCAGGCCGCTGGCCAAGACCCCCGCCGTGATGTCGCCACCCACGAAGCTGCCCACCATGGGCATCGCGTAGAGCAGGGCCCGCGGATGGAGGCGGAGCCCGATTTCTGCGGTCCGCAGGGGCGGGGGGCTACCCACAACGGGAACGAAGGGGGCCCGCCGGATGAGATCGACCTCCCAACCCAACAGCAAATGGAGCATCGTCGTGTTGCCGGCGACCACGAGACAAGGGATCTCGTCCGGGGATATGCCCCCGCGTTCTGCGAGATCGGCCGCCAGCACGTTGAGGTCTGCCACCACGGCCTGCTGGAGCAACTCGCTCCCGCCCGGCCGGCGGGCGTGCTCGATGCGGCTGATGACGTCGGCGCCGAAGGGGATCTGAGAGTTGTATTTGGCGGCGGCCGCCGACGGACGGCCCGAGCGGAGATCCACCAGGTGCGCGACGATCGTGGTCGTGCCGACGTCCACTGCCAGGGCGCAGCCGCCCGCCGATCCGTGGCCCGGATCGAGCGAGAGCACCTCGTCGGCCTCACCCCGGCTGCTCAGGACGGCCGTCACCCGGCCGTCCCACTCCCACGTCCAGGACGACCGCTTCTGTTCCAGCCGCCGCAGCACCCGCGGCAGCTCCTGTAAGATCTCCCCGTCCAGCTCGATCGGCCGGGAGTCGACCTTCGCCAGAGTCCCCAGGAGCCGTTCCGCGTCGGCCCGTGGGTCGTCCAAGGTAGGTGCGGGGAGGCCCAGGTGGTGGGTGCGCGCGAGAGGGTCGAGATCGGCGGCCGCCACCGGCATGGTCGGCAGCTCGTCGCAGTCGTCGATACGCGGGCGGTCTTCGGTGAGGCCCAGGTATCCGGTGAGTTGCGTCTCGGGGGGAATTTCGACGACGACGTCGGTTTGGGGAATCGCTTGGCAGGCCAGCACGTACCCTTCGCGCACTTCGTCAGGGGTGAGGTGTTCCGTAGGCGGGGCAGCGGTACTCCCCTCACGAATCACCATCCGGCACTTGCCGCACGTCCCCTGGCCGCCGCAGACTGCGCTTACCTCGAGACCCGCCGTCTGCGCTGCGTCGAGAAGCGTCTTCCCCTCCGCCAAGACGGCCCCGTTGTCCTCGGGCAGGAATCGGACACGCGGTGCGGGCATGGAACGGTTCCTTCAGTGAGTCAACCGCAGAACGGTTGGGGTTACGGGTTCAGTGCCCCCCGGGTCGACCACTCTCGTTTCAGGAAGGCCGGCAGGCCGGAGGCCTCCTTCGGTCCCACCTGGACCTTCCACCCCGATTCGTCCTCGACGCCCGCCGAGAGCACCGCCACGAAGCCGGGCAATACGACTTGGCGGTGTTCCAGGCGGCCGTCCAAAGCCGATCCCTGCAGCGCCCGGGCGATCGACTCCGCGTTGAGCTTGTCCGAGGCCCAGGCGGTGAGCACCGAGGTCCCCTCCGTGTCGATGGCGAGGATGTAGGCGGGGACGCGGCTCGCTTCGACTTCGCTCTCGACGGAGTAGTAGGTCAGCGAGAAGTTCGTGGTCACCAGAAGCGGCGACTCGGCGCTCACTTCGCCGACTTCGTAGAGCCGCGGCTCGACGGCCACCGGCTTCTGCGGGTCGGTGTAGATGTCCTGGCGGGCGGTGAGGACGGGGAGCAGCTGCCAGGGCTCGACGCCGTCGGTCACCACGATGCCCGCGTACTTCGCCGTGTAGACGCTCGCTTCAACCGCCTGCATGAGGGGGTCGGCGTCGCTGGTCAAGGCGATCGTCGGATAACCGAGGGGGCGGTAGCCCTTGAGCGCCGCCCGGCGGATGGCGGTCAGGGCCGCCAGCGTCGCCTTGGCACCCCGGCTCCCGGGGTCGAGCACGATTTCTTCCACACCCAGGGCGCTGAGCTTGGGTGTCAATGCGGCGAGGGCATCCTGTCCGTCGCCGCAAACGGCCAGCGGGCAGGATGCCTCCCTGGCTACCTGTACCCCCGCTTCGGCCGCGGCGGGATCGGCTATGTAGAGCAATGGGCGGCTGCCGGCGAGGACCTCCACCGCCCGCCGCAGGGGTTCCACCTTGGAGGCCATGAGGACGCAGGGCAGACCCGATTTCTCCGCCACCAGGGCGGCCGCCTTCTGGAAGCGGGCGGCATCGCCGGATTCGTTGTCCACGGCCACGAGGTTGACGGCGATCGTCGTCCCCACGCGTTCGAAGACGAGGCGGCCGATCGCCTCCGCGCGCGCCGCGATGGCGGATTCGTCCAAGGTGTCGGAGATCCGCACGGCCACGCCCGGCGGGTGATGGAATTTCTCCTCGTGGCGATAGAGCTGCGTCTCGTTGCCGATCTTCACCTCGCTCTCGCCGCATCCGATGGTCACGAGCTGGATGGGCGGTCGCGAGGCCGACTCCAGCGCTGCCGCAGCCTCCGCTGTGACGTGGGGGCACTTCTCCAGGGCGACCTGCTTGGTGGCCACCTTCATGGCGAAGGCCAGGCAGGTGGGAAAGCCACAGTCCCCGCAATTGGTCCGCGGCAGATGTTTGTAGATTTCCAGGCCGGTAAGCGCCATGCATTGATCCTCATCTGGTAATGAATTCCTGCGCAGCTCCTCAAACGAGCGGAGCCAGGCCGGCCGCGGGATGCCCCACCCGCGCCACGTGCTCGAGCACTTCCTCTTCGCTGAGGGCGTTCTCCTCGGTGGCGATCTTGTCAACGAGGTCAGGGCAGCCGAGCCGCTGGGCCTCCTTCTCCAGCTTCTCGCGGATGTCCTCCTTCAGCGAACTGGTCATCCACACGATCCGCTGCACGCCGCCGTCGGCGGAGAGGAACTTGGGGCTGGAGAGGTAGAGGCGGCCGACGCCCAAAAACCCCGGTGTCTGCGCTCCGCCGCCGGTGACCGAAGCGAGGTCGCCGAACGTCATGCCGGAGGGGGTCATCCCCGTGTACTCGCGGTTGACGATCATGATGCCGTTGGCCAGGGGGAGCACGGCGACGATACACTCGAAGCAACCGCAGCTCGTCATGGGAGCGTCGAGCAGGCTGTAGGCGCAGAAGCGATCGATCTTGCGATTGGAGAATTGGTGGACGAACTTGTTGACGCCTTCCCACTCCCCCTTCGCGGCGTCCAGCGTCCGCCGCTTGGCGATCGGCTGGTTCGGGCCGGTGGGGTTGATCTCGTAATTGGCGCGGCCGTCCAGCCAGTTGTAGGCCCCGCACAGCCCCAGCCGCTGCGGGGTGATCACGCAGACGTGGTCCGGGGCATAGCTCTGGCAGATCGTGCAACTGTAGAAGGTGTCCACCGACTCGTCCGTCATGCCGGCCACCCGCTCGTCGCGGAAGCGGAAGGCCTCGGCCGCCCGGGCGGCCACGCCGGCGACGGTCTCCGGCTCCGTGCTGATCCGCACGGCCACCTTGTCCACGATGCCGGCGTACTCGTCGTGCACCTTGGCGTGGAGAATGGTGCCTAGGTGCTCGAGACGGAGCCCGGCGGCGAAAGCCTTCTTGCTGATCCGGCACCAGATGTGGTCCCGCTGGCCGGTGTGCATGAAGCCCATGGCGTTGCTGAGCCAGCGGTGCATCTGCCGCTCGATGATGCCTTCGAAGTCGCGCTGCATCTTGCGGCCGGCCGCCAGCACCTCGATGGCCAGCGGCAGCGCACCCCCTGATTC
This sequence comes from Planctomycetales bacterium, assembly GCA_007119795.1. Next base: position 12,109 of record SKOZ01000014.1, read on the forward strand.
TACGGTGTCGATGTCCGGTCCGGTCACCTCGATGTCGCCGTCGCGGATTTCGTTCCCTTCGGCCATGCGGCAGTACTCCACGGCCGGCGAGTACTTGTAGCCGAACTGGAGGTGCATGTCGTCCTTGCGGACCCGCTCCCCCTCGAAGGCGGCCGCGTAGCCCACGGGAATGTCCATCGTCTCGACCCGCACCCGCAAGGCTCGCGTGTCGATGCAGGTGGGAACGAGTTCCTCGTAGTCGGTCTGCACCACGACCTCCTCGCGGACCGTCACGCCCGTGGGCCGGATCTCGGGCGTTGTCGGGCAGTCGGAGATGATCGGGTAGCCCATGAGGATGGCCCCGGCGCCCATGGCGTACCAGTCGTCGGGGATTTCGCCGAAAGTGATGCCGAAGGCGTTGATCCGCCCCTTCGTGTAGTCGAGGCAGGCCCGGCCCTCGCCGCGCTTGCGGCCGCCGAAGGTCAGCGCGCTGCGGATGGACCAGTTGAGCACGTAAATGCCGTCCAGCGTGTCCGGCCCCACGGGCACCACGTAGAGGTCCCAGCATTCCTTGAGCGAGGCCTCTTCGCCGAAGACGCCTCCTTCGATCATCTGCTCGCGGGCCGTCCGCCCCTGGCGGTTGGCGCAGAGGAAGGTGAGGAGGTTCCGCCTTTGCAGCTCGCGGACCACCTGCACGGCGATCTCCGTGGTGGGCGCAGGCCCGAGGATCAGGGCGAAGCCGGGCATCCGCCCGTCGACGAGCTGGATGCCCAGCTCCCGCATGATGGTGTCGGAGATGAACCCCTGCCAGCCCGGCGGGGTGGCGTGGCCGTTGAGCGTCCGCATCGCCGTCAGGGCCTCCTGGGCGAGCATCGTGGCCGCGCCGGCGTCCAGCCCGTCGCCCAGGTAGGGGAGCCAAAGGGCCTCGCCGGGCACCGGCTTGAGCAGCTCGCGGGCGTGGTCCACCTGGGCCCGCAAGTCGCCCAGGGTCTTCACTTCCAGACCCATGAGCGCGAAGGAGGTCGGCAGGTAGTACGAGGTCTGCTCGCCCCAGCCGATCCGCGCCTGCGGACCATGCTCGGCCAGGGCCTCTTCCAGGGCCCCCTCCGCCTGCTGCACCCACTGGTGGGCACCGCGAATCACTTGAGTGAAGATCTGCTTCGACATCCCGGGATGGTCTCCCTGCGGTGGTTCCTGAACCCTCGATACGGTTGTTTTGCTGGCAAGGCCTCGCCGCCTACTCTGCCACTGCCACGGGTTCGGCCTCCTGGGGCGCGTAGGGCACTGCGTACATCGGCGCCGGCAGCCCCAGGGCGGCCCGCTTGCCGTCGATCAGGTCGATCATGCGACGGGCGGCCTGGACGGCGTCGGGCTCGAAACTCCAGGTGGCCCCGAAGTGCTCCTCCGACGTGCGGGTAAGGAACTCGACCACGGCGTCGCTCCCCTCGACCGGCAGCGGCTGGCCGATCACCACGGAGATGCCGCTGGCCACGAAGTACATGCCGATGGCGATGGCCTTCTCGCTCATCCACTCCGGGGCCGCGCCGGCCACGGGGAGCTGGTCGAAGGAATCGCCGATGCCGCCCTCGGCGACCATCTCGGCGCAGGCGGCAAGAATCCGGGTGTTGTCCACGCAACTGCCGCAGTGGAGCACCGGCGGAATCCCTACCGCGGCACAGACCTCGCGGAGCCCTTCGCCCGCTTCTCCGGCGGCTGCCTCGGGAGTCATCAACCCTGCCTTGCCGCAGGCGATGGCGCTGCAGCCGGTCTGCACGACGAGGACGTCGTTGCGGATCAGCTCCCGAACCATCGCCAGGTGCGAGGCGTCCTGGGTGAACTTGGGGTTGTTGCAGCCGACGACCCCCGCCACGCCGCGAATCCGCCCCGCTTTGATGGCGTCGTTCAAGGGGCGGTAGCTGGGGCGATACCGCCCGCCGAGGATCGTGGAGATCACTTCGCGGGTGAATCCGGCCACCAGGGGTTGCTCCCTGGAAGGGATCTGGACCTTCGCCGGATCGCGCTCCCGGAAGGCGGCGACGGCCTCGCGGACGATCTCCCCTGCCGCCTCCCAGGCCGACTCCTCGTCGAAGGGGATGTGCTGCACGTCGGGAAATCGGGCCTTTCCGCTGGTGGAGATCACCCGCGTGTGGAAGCACTGCTGGAATGCACTCAGCGACGGGAAGACGCATTGCACGTCGACGAGCATCACGTCCACGGCTCCGGTCGTCAGGGCCAGCTCCTGCTGGAGGAAGTTGCCGGCGATGGGGACGCCGTGGCGCATGAGCACTTCGTTGGCCGTACAGCAGATGCCGGCCAGATTGATTCCTCGGGCCCCCGCCGCCTCCGCCTCGGCGAGCAGCTTGGGGTCGCGGCTGGCGGCCACCATCACGTCGGAGAGCGTCGGCTCGTGGCCGTGGACGAGGATGTTCACCTCGTCCTCTTTGAGGACGCCCAGGTTGACCCTGGCCCGCAACGGCTGCGGCTCTCCGAAGAGCACGTCGGAAACGTCCGAGGCGATCATCGACCCTCCCCAACCGTTGGCCAGGGCCACCCGCGCCGCCGCCAGGAGTAGGTGCTCCGGGTCGCTGTCCACGCCCATCGCCGTCATGTGCAGCGCGGTGGTCACTTCGCGATCGATCCCCCGCGGAGCGACTTCGGCCTGCTGCCAGTTCTTCCGCTGCTGGGAGGGCGCCCGGCCGAGGTCCGCCAGTTCCCCCTCCTGCTGGCCGAACTGGGCGAAGAGGAAGGCCGCCAGGTCGCGGGCCACGTCCTCGTCGCAACGGCCCTCGCGGGGAATGCCGTACTCGTCGGCCAGGGCGCGGAGCTTGGCCGGGCCGCGGATGCGGTAGGTGGGCGAGGTGCCTTCCGCCGCCAGGTGAAGCGTGCGAACGATTTCCCGCCCGTGGTCGCTGTGAGCCGCCGTGCCCGCCGTGATATGTCGCAGGAGGCTGCGCGCTACCACGGTATCGGCCGTGGCACCACACACGCCTACCTGGGGACCACGGCCGTCGTTGCCGACGCGGCAGGGACCCATGAAGCAGTGGCGGCAGCACAACCCTTCGCGGCCGAATCGGCATTGGACCTTCTGGGCTTCCAGGCGGTCCCAGGCGGTTGCCACTCCTATCCGCTCCGCCACCTCCAACATCGCCAGGGATGCCGGGTCCGCCGAACGCGGCTTCCGTTCAGCCATAGTCCGTTCCTCGTGTGAGTGTAGGTCGATGGGCGGTGGTAAGGCGGGAGCTCTCCGCCAGGACACTCTCAGCCCCCAGCGGCCGGAATCTTCTCCGCAAGATGTTCTTTCAGGGCCTCGGCCACCCGCGCGACCGCCTCGGCAAGCGCCGGCTCGGCTTCCTCGACGGCGCGGCCCTCGAGATCGGCCCGCGCCAGCCCCGGAGAAAACGGCAAGGCGCCCAAGAACGTCAAGCCGGGCATCGCCTCTCTGAGCAGCACTTCCTCGCGGCGTGCTCGGATCTGGTTGGCTGCCACGAGAACCCGCTGGATGCCGATCTGCTCGGCAAGCCCCTTGATGCGAATCGCTGTCTGCACGCTCCGCAGGCCCGGTTCGACGACCGCGAGCATCGCGTCCACGCCCCGCGCCGAGGCCCGGCCCACGTGCTCCAGACCGGCCTCCATGTCCAGGATCACGTCGTCCTCGACCTGCAAGAGGAGATGCTGCATCAGGGCCTTGAGGACGGTAGCTGCCGGGCACAGGCAACCGGCACCGCCCCCCTCCACCGTGCCCAGCACGAGCAGCCGAACGCCGCGGCACATGACGGAGAACCGCTCCGGCAGATCGTCGACGCGGGGATTGAGACGGAAGAGCCAGCCGCCCCCTGCGGCCCGCGCATCGGTGCGTTCGAGAATGAGATCGCGCATCCCGGCGATGGGCTGCGGCAAGGCATCGGGAGGAGTTCCCAGGGCGGATGCCAGATTGCCGTCGGGATCGGCGTCCACGGCAACCACCGAGTGTCCCTGCGACACCGCCCGCCGCGCCAAGAGCGCCGCCAGCGTCGTCTTACCCGCTCCGCCTTTCCCCACGATGGCAAGCTTCATGACCGACCGCTGCCACCCCTTTACCAGGTTGCGGGAATCCCCCGTCACTTTGCCGCTGGCCGGGTCCGATCCGCCGCTCGGATTTCTCCCAAACACCCCCCGTTCTTCCGGGGGACATTTGCAGCTGGGGTTATCCGATATGTGGCGGCCCGGGGCAGCCACAAGGCAACAATCCGGGGCTTGCTAGAAATGATTACCTATACGATACTGTTAGGATTATCTGTCACAAATGGAGAGCATATCGGCCGCCGTGCGGCGTTAGGTCCCCAAATGCTTGTATGCCAAGTGTCTAGCGATGCCTCGATCTGGAGAATCAGCCTACTCCGAGGATTTCCGCATGTCAAGCGACATATTCACCCATCGGCAGCCCGTCGGGCGGATGGCCAAGGGCCGTGTGTCGCAAACGACTTGACGACAAAGGTTTGCGACGCACAATAAGCGCCGGATTAATTGGAAGCTGGACCCCGGAAAACCACGAAAAACACCACATATTCATCACTGCGAGGGTGATGAATGGGCCGGTCTTTTGTGCTTGCGGATACTCCGCAGTCGCCCTACCATCGAGTACGAGCCGCCTCGGTTGTGTGCCGCGACCGGTCGTAGAACGCGCCCCCTGCCTACCGTGCGGGGCGCGGCCGATTCCATCATCGGAGCGTTCCATGCGTTGCCCCGGCCAGGACAAGCGTTCCTGGAAAGACGCCCTGGCGTACGACATCCCTTGCCCCCGCTGCGCCCGGATCGTGGAACTCTTCAAAGACGAAGTGGTGGGACGGTGCAGGAATTGTGACCACCGCTTCCCGAACCCGCGGGTATCACTCGGCTGTGCCGCGTGGTGCGCCCATGCCGAGGAGTGCATCGGTGCGGCGGGAGATGCACCTCCTGCCGCCGGCGAGCACGCCTGGGCGCCGCGACTGCTTCGCGCCCTGGAGGAAGACGTGCATCAAGCGCCGGACGCGCACCGCGCGTTGCTCATCTTCCAGCACGCCGCCGCGCTGCTCGCCGAGGAGGCGGCCGACGCGCGACGGGTGCTCACGGCCGCCCTGTTGGTGCCCTGTTATTGCCGCTCGAGTTGCACGTCCGCGGGCCGTACTGCCGGGAACGCAGACGCTCTCCTCCCGGCATTGAGGGGCCGCTTGCGAGAACTGGGCTTGGACGAACGAGGGGTCGCCGGCGTCCAAAACCTGCTCGCCGCCTACCGGGAGGAGGGCGCCGCCGACACGCCGGAGCTGCGCGTGCTCCGCGATGCGATAGTGCTGGCGGAGATGGCCGCCGCGAAGCGATCCGCCAGCCGCTGGGAGGGGGCGGCCGTCCCTGGCACCTGGGCCACACAAGGCGGCGAACGCCGAGCCCGGCTCCTCTTCCCGGACTGCTCGTGAACGGCCGCCGCCGCGCGGGCCCGCTCCCGGCGATAAGCCGCGCAGCGTCCGCACCAAGCTCGCGACAGCGCTCGTGGAATGATCGGTAATTAAGTGACCTATTGGTCGCAAAAACTCTTGACCTCATGGTATCGTTGTGGTACTGTCGCTTTCCAGGAGCAGCCTCCCGCAAAGTTGCTCCTTCAAGCGACGGCGCAGGTCGCGCACCTTCCTTCGCTTTGCGGAGAAGGGAGCCCCATGATCGACTGGAATTCTGGCGACACAAGCGGACCTTCGGGAAGGCCATTCGAAGAGCGGCCGATGAGTTGGCGCGCCGCGCTGCCGGTGGCCGCCGCCAGCGCGGACGAGGGTCGGCCTCCGATGGCCACAGCGCCTTTCGATGGGGACCAGGCCCGGGCGTACCAGGAGGCCTGGGCCCGGCACCTTGGGCTGGAGGTGGAAGTCACCGACTCGATGGGCATGAAGTTCCGCCTCATTCCGCCGGGCGAGTTCACGATGGGCTCACTGGCAGACGAGGCGGGCCGCCGCCAATGGGAAGGCCCCCGTCACCGCGTGCAGATCAGCAGGCCCTTCTATCTGAGCACGTTCCTGGTAACCCAGGAAGAGTATGAAGAGGTGCAGGGCGCGAACCCCAGCTTCTTCCGAGATCAGCGGCGCCCTCAGGGAGACGTCACCTGGGACACGACGATAATCGTGGAAGTGGTGCGCTCTTGGGAGGGCGAGCGACGGCCGGTGGAATGCGTCTCTTGGAAAGACGCGGTGAGCTGGTGCCGGCGGCTGAGCGCTTCGAAAGGGCCAACCTATCGCTTGCCCACGGAAGCCGAATGGGAGTACGCCTGCCGGGCAGGCTGTGCCGACAGGTGGTCCTGCGGCGATGCCTTACGGCTGGCGGAATACGCCTGGTTCGAGGAGAGCGCGAGCCGGACCACCCACCCCGTGGGCGAAAAGAGTCCCAATGCCTGGGGACTCTACGATATGCACGGGAACGTGCGGGAGTGGTGCCTCGACTGGTTCGACAGCAGGTACGCCGCGCAATCGCCCACGATCGATCCCCGCGGAACGCCTTCCGGGCTGGCCCGCGTGCTCCGCGGGGGTGCCTGGAACGCCGATGCGGCCGCCTGCCGCTCGGCGGCGCGCCATTACCACGCGCCAACGTATCGCGATTTCGCCACGGGCTTCCGCGTAGCATTCGTGCCTCCGGAAAGACCGGAGCCGAGTTGACAGCAGCGATTTGCCCTCCGAATGTCGCCCAGAGCCGGAAACCCGATCCTCGTCCAAGCACCTCGGGGGTCCAGACGAGGAAGAGGGTCTTGAGGAAGGACCCCGTCAGCCCCTCTTGGTCCCGGCAGCCGAGAAATGCCTCCGCGGCCAAGTCTCCTCCGTGACGTCGTAGACGCGCTTCACGGCGACCATTGCCAGGTGCTGCTCCAGGGGCTGACGATCCTTGACCGGAGCGTCGAGGAAGCAGAAGACGCCCGCCTCCTCGGACTGGTCTTCCGGGTTGTTGGTTACCTGTACGTTGATGAGGCGGTCGCCACTCTTGAATACGCGCCGCAGGCGAATCCGATAGGTGTAGGCCGCTACGCGATCGATCTCTTCCAGGATCATCACCGCCCAAAGACTCCGTTTCGGCGGTCGGCTTTTGCAGCGGCTCCGCTTCTTCGCCTTAAGCCCCCAATGGGGTAGCTCCGTGGTCCTGCCTCGAGTCGGCACCGGTTACAGCCCGTTGCCGGCAGTCCAGTGAGATAACAAGCTGGCTCCTGTTTCGGAGGAAGGGCCCAGCCTCGAGATAAGACAGCCGGCGAGGAGTCTTCCCCTTGCTCGCAAGACTGGGGCGTCTGCCGAAAAGACGATGTGGCGCCGTCGCCTTTGCCAGTCGTCGGGGGCGGTCACCCGATGGAACTGCCCTTGGGCATCTCGCCAGACGAGCAGGTCCATCTTGTCCGGGTAGAAGGGTGCCTGCGAAGAGGGCGCCTCGGCCGCTTTGATTGATGCACCCGCTACGGGGGGCACCACCGGATCACGCTCCTCGCCCAGGCCGGTCGAGATCGTCGTTACGGAGAGGAGCCAGGCCCAATGGCACTTCATACGAATACCCTCCCAGCTTGCGATCCGCCGGCAGGCGCCCATGGACGCCACAGGGATCTGGAATCGCTCCAATGCGCCGAGCCATTGTACCACCGCTGGCGGCCCCATAGTAGGGAGCCACGCAATGGAGCGGACCTGCCGAAACTGCGGTCGCGACATCCGGTACGCCTGGCGTTCCCCGCCTGTCAGCCGACGACGGCCAGTTGGACGCAGGTGCACTCGAGGCGGTGGGCCAGGAGCTTGGCGATCCCACTCATGAGGTGATAGCCCAAGAGGGGCGTTTCCTCGCAGAGCGCGCGGAGCTCGGGTGCCGAGATGGAAGCGAGGGAAGTCTCCCTGCGTGCCACCGCCGAGGCCGTCGTCCG
>SKOZ01000082.1 GCA_007119795.1 Planctomycetales bacterium
CGGCCGGCTATCTGGCCGAAGCGGTGCTGGGTCTGATCGGCAAGACCGATCGCTGGTGGCGTCATCCCTGGCTGGTGGTGGCCTTCGGCGCCGTCGCGGCTGCCATGGCACTGGTCGGTCTCCTCCTGGTCGTGCTCCAAGGCGCCGTCGTCGGGGCATGGTGCTTCATCTGCCTGGTCACCGCGGCTCTCTCGGTGATCATGGCCTGGGTGGTCTATCCGGAAGCGCGGGCTTCACTTCGGATTCTCTTCGGAGCGAGGGGAACAGGAGACCGCGCGAGTTGACATTTATGCCGGCGGAGGCGTCCGACAACGGCGGCAGCCGCAGGGGGAATGATCCTGACAGAATGGCCGGGTCACCGTCACATTGTCGCGGCATCAGGACGTGGCGCTGCGATTGTTGCTGCAGGAGAGCCTTACGGTCGGGAACGACTTCGATGATCTGTCGAACCTATTCCGGCATTCCGACCGCCATTGGTTGCGCGGTCGAAGCTTCCCTTCCTGCCGCAGCAGTCGCACGGCATACGATTTGCCCCTGCTTGCGGGCGAGGGCGGAAACGATCAACCCATAGGACCGGTGGTGGAGGTTGAGCTGTGGTAGTCCGTAAAGCATACGCCGTCTGGGAAGGCAATTTGAAACAAGGCCAGGGGACCATCTCGTTGGGGACCGGAGGCCTCGAGATCCCCTACGACTTCGGTCGGCGATTTGAGGAGGACGGCGGCAGCAATCCCGAAGAACTCATCGGGGGAGCCCACGCCGGGTGCTTCTCGATGGCGCTGGCCCATGCCCTGGGGGAGGCGGGTCACCCGCCGGTGCGGGTCCAGACGTCCGCCAGGGTCCACCTGGGGGAGAGTGCCGACGGCTTCGCCATTCCCAAGATCGAACTGGAAACCGAAGCCGACGTTCCCGGAATCGACGACGAGACGTTCCAGCGCTGCGCCCAGGTCGCCAAGCAGGGCTGTCCGGTATCCAAAGTCCTTGCCTCGGCTCAGATCACAATGAATGCGAGGTTGACCACCGGAAAGGAGGCCTGAGGCCGCGGGACCATTCGATCGGGTGAATATTGCAGGGAGAGGATCCGTCGATCATGACCGATACCAGCGTCAAGAAAGTCCAGTCACGGCACTCGCCGAAGGGAGCGGCCGGCCAGAAGTACCTGGTGTCGGGCACGCGCGTGGCCATGCGGCTCTGGGAGAAAGAGCCGCCCGGCGAGCGCCATCCGGAGACGCGCCGCGACTACGAGATGGTGGGGTACGTCCTCGAAGGCCGTGCCCGACTGCACATGGCCGGGCAGACCGTCGAGTTGGAGCCGGGCGACTCCTGGATGGTCCCCGCAGATGCGCCCCATCAGTACCAAATCCTCGAGGCGTTCTCGGCCGTGGAAGCCACCTCGCCTCCGGGCAGGGTCCACGCCCGGGACGAGGACTGACCGGCCCGGCCTCGGCCAACCACGGTAATGGAGAATCGTCATGCGTTGGATCGCGCTGCTTATCATTCTCGCTGCACTGGCCTTCGCCTTGGGTTGGTGGAATCTCCGCGACACGGAGGAGTCGATCGAGATCATTATCGACAAGGAAGAGGTCCAGGAGGACGTGGAGGAAGCCGCCGAGGCGGGGCGCGAATTGTTGGACGACGCCCGCACGCCAACCGAAGAAGAACCGCCCTCCGCTGAATCCGAGCCTCCGAAAACATCGCCGGCCGGAGCACTTGATAATGCGGGTTCATAATCACCGCCCCCTCCCACCGCTATTGCGCGATTCGCCGCGCGGGCGACGAGGGGACGGGGGAAGCAGGGTTTGGCGCGGGCGCGGCAGGACGCGGCGCGAAGTAGAAATATCCGCGAAGTGACCATCGAGGAGGTCGCCGCTCCAGGCATCCGGCGGAAGCGTCCGGAACTGCGACCAGGCACTGCTTGCGGGGTGAAACGGCGACCGGCAAGCTTCCTCTTGTAAGGAATAGCCTCATGATTCGATGTCTCACTATGATACTCACCTGCCTTGCAGGGGTACTGCTCAGCGGGATTGTCATGGCGGAGCCGACGGCGATCGATGTCCGTGTGATCTCCAAAGGCTCGAAGTTCGTGGGGACTTCTATGGGGGGGGCCGAAGTAGTCATCCGCGACGCCGAAACCGGCGAAATCCTCGCGCAGGGCAGGACGGAGGGGACTACCGGTGATACGGAGAAGATCATGATCGAGGAGCGGCCGCGCCACGCACCGGTATCCACGGAGGATGCCGCCGTCTTCCAGGCGCTCGTCGGTATCCTGGAGCCGCGGCGCATCGAGGTGACCGCCCGAGGTCCGCTCGCCCAGCGCCAATCTGCCAACACGGCCAGCGTCACTCAATGGCTCGTTCCCGGCAGGCCGGTGACCGGAGGCGACGGGCTGGTGCTCGAACTGCCCGGTTTCGTGGTGGACGTGCTCGCCCCCCCGGCACATATCACGATTTCCGAGCCGGCGCCGTCCGTCACTGTCCGGGCAAATGTCCGCATGATGTGCGGCTGCCCGGTCACACCCGACGGGCTGTGGGACGCCAACGAGTTCGAGGTTGCCGGAATCGTCTACCGCGACGGCAAGAGACTGGGGGAGGTTCCCCTCGAGTATGCCGGCGCCGAGAGCCTCTTTCAAGCGGCGTTCCCGGTCGACGAGGCCGGGATCTACGAGGTGGCGGTCTTCGCCTACGACCCCGCCAACGGCAATACCGGGGTGGACAGAACGACATTCATCGTAACGGAATGACGGCTGCGGCAACCGGCGGGCCGCCACCGTATCGCGTTCCCCCGTCACCGTGTGCCGGCGCTGCATAGGCCGCCTGGTGCGCCGGGACTCGCCCAACGGCCGCCATGCGTTACCATCTTTGCTGGAGGACTGCGACAATGCGACGACGCGACTTCCTCTCCGGATGCCTTGCCGGCGGCGCGGCGCTCTCGGCGCCATGGCCCGCGGCGGGGCACGGTCTGGCCGCTTCCCTTCCTTCGAGTACAGGAGACGTTTCGATGCCCTTCAAGCAACCCGAGCTGCCCTATGCGATGGATGCCTTGGCTCCTTACCTATCCGAGGAGCAGATGACTTTCCACTACGGCAAGCACCACGCCACCTATTTCAATCGCCTCAATAACCTGGTGGAGGGAAAACCCGAGGCGGAGATGCCGCTGCGCGAAGTAGTCGTGCGGTCGAGCGGAGGCCTGTTCAACAACGCCGCCCAGGCCCTGAATCACTCCTTCTTCTGGGAGTGCATGAAGCCGGGGGGTGCGGATCTCCCCCAGGGCCCGCTGGCCGACGCCATGGGACGCGACTTCGGCTCCCTCGATGCCTTCCGCGAGGACTTCTCCAACGCCGCGGCGACCCTTTTCGGCTCCGGCTGGGCTTGGCTGGCCGCCGATGCCGACGGCAGGCTGGAGATCATGTCACTGGGCAACGCCGATACGCCGCTGACGCACCAGCGGGAGCCGATCCTGACGATCGACGTCTGGGAGCACGCCTACTATATCGACTACCGCCACGAGCGGCCCAAGTTCATCGCCGGCTTCTGGGACGTGGTGGACTGGAACTTCGCCGCGAAGAACTACGGCGCGGTCGCGGGTTGAGGAAATCGCAGCCTCGTCCATTCAGCCGGCAGCCTTCGCCACCATCCGGCTCGCCCGGATGGTGGCAACAAAGCTTTCTCCTCGCAGTGATGTGGATGGTTGCAACGGCGCGCCGTCCGTCGCTGACACCGACCGACGATGGAGTGAACTGCCATGTTCATGAAGACCGTCTACACGCAGGGCGTAGCCCACCTATCTTACGTTCTTGGCGACGATGGCCGTGCTGCCGTGATCGACCCACGTCGCGACGTGGGCGTGTACCTGGACGCCGCCCAGCAGGAGGGTGCGAGGATCACCCATGTTTTCGAGACACATCGCAACGAGGACTACGTCATCGGCTCACTCGAGCTCGCACGACGCACCGGCGCCGAGATCCACCACGGCGGCCAGCTCGATTTCCAATACGGGAAGCCGGTCCATGAAGGCGAGGATTTCACGCTCGGCAACGTGAAGCTCTCGATTCTCCACACCCCGGGCCACACCCTGGAGAGCATCTCGATCGTCTATCGCGACCTGGCATTCGGCGAAGAGCCTCTGGGCGTGTTCACTGGCGATGCCCTTTTCATCGGCGACGTAGGCCGCACCGACTTCTTCCCCGATCGCCCCGAGGAAGTGGCCGGCATGCTCTACGACAGCATTTTCGGAAAGCTCTTGCCCCTGGGCGACGCAGTGCTTCTCTGGCCGGCGCACGGGGCGGGCTCCGTATGCGGCGCCGGCATGGCCGATCGCAATTTCTCAACGCTCGGCTACGAGCGGAAGCACAACCCCGTGCTCCAAAAGGCTGATCGGGACGCGTTCATCCACTACAAGACGGGCGAAGAGCACTTCCAGCCGCCATACTTCCGGCGGATGGAGAGGTACAACCTCGAAGGGGCCCCGCCGCTTGCCGAGGCGCCGCGCCCAAAACCGCTCGGGCCTGACGAATTCGCCAGGGCCGCGCGCGAGGGGATGCTGGTGGTCGACACCCGCAGCCCCGAGGCCTTTGCCGGCGCCCACGTTCCGGAAAGCTACTCGCTGCCGGAGGAGATGCTGCCCGCCTTCGCGGGGATGTTCCTCGATTACGAGAAGCCCATTGGGCTGGTCGTCGAGGACCCGCGGCAGATCGATCAGGCCGTCCTCGGGCTGTACCGAATCGGCTACGACAGGATCGAAGGCTTTCTTGCCGGCGGGCTTCATGCTTGGGAAACGAGCGGGCGACCTTATGGCACGGTGGGGGTGATGCACGTGGCGGAGCTGGAGAAACGGATCGACGGCGGTGCCGAATTCACGCTGCTCGACGTGCGGAGCAAGGAGGAATTCCAGGCCGGTCATCTCCGCGGCGCCGTTCACGTCTACGTGGGCGACCTGCCCGCAAAGCTCGACCGGATACCCGCGGCTCGCCCGGTTACGACTTTCTGCGGCAGCGGCCAGCGGGCCATGATCGCGGCGGCCTTGCTCAAACGCCACGGTATCGAGCCGGTTGAGGACTGCCTGGGCTCAATGTCGGCATGCAAAAACGTGAAGTGCCAGGTGGTCGACGGCGGCTAGGGCCTTCCGGCCGGACCGGCCGTCTGCGGTGGGGCACAGCCGCCTCCTCCACCGCGACATCGCAGGTGCAATCCATCACGAAGGAATCGAAACGATGTCGATTCGGACCATACTGATGACCATAATTCCGGTCGCCATGGGGCCGGTACCTGTTTTCGGGCAGGTGGAGCCGATCGATCCGGGCACCACCGGCCCGGCATGGTCGCCGTACCTGGTAGGCGCGCTGATCGGCGTACTGAGCATGTTCACCTTCTATTTCAGCAACAAGCCGCTGGGGGCGTCGACGGCCTACGCCCATCTGGCCGGACTGGTGGGCCGGCTCGCCGCGCGGCGGCACACCGATTCACTGCATTTCTACCGCGAGAAGACGCCGCCTCGGATCGGGTGGGGAGTAATGCTCCTGATAGGAATCGTCATCGGGGCTTTTCTGGCGGCATGGACCGGCGGTGAGATCACCGCGCGATGGCTGCCGCCGATGTGGGTCGGCCGCTTCGGCGAAAGCGTGTGGCTTCGGCTGGTAGTGGCACTGCTCGGAGGCGGCCTGATGGCCTTCGGCGCTAGAATGGCGGGTGGCTGCACCAGCGGCCACGGCATCAGCGGTGCGTTGCAGCTTTCGGTCGGTTCCTGGATCGCGCTGATCGGGTTCTTCGTCGGCGGCATCGTCACGGCAATGCTGCTGTACCATGCCTGAAAGACAGAGGCATCCAAGGCTCACCGGTTGCCGCGGGCGAATTCGAGAGAGTTCGTTATAACGACCCCCGAAAACGAGGAAGTACGATGGTCAGGCAACCCACGGACGAAACCACCATGCCCCGGTCCGGCCGGACGAACCAACTGGTGCTGGGTCTGCTCTTCGGCGTCGTCTTCGGCTTCCTCCTGCAGAAGGGCGGCGTCGCCAAGTACGAGATCCTCATCGGCGTTCTCTTGTTGCGCGACTTCACGGTGCTCAAGGTGATGCTCACGGCCGTCGTTGTAGGCATGATCGGGATCCACGCCATGCACGGCGCGGGGCTGGTCCAGCTCCATCTCAAGCCGACCCGCTTGGGAGCTAATACGGTTGGTGGGGTGATCTTCGGCATCGGCTTCGGCCTCTCGGCCTATTGTCCGGGAACCGGCGCCGCTGCATTCGGGCAGGGCAACTTCGACGCCCTGGCCGTGATCGTGGGGATGATGGCCGGCTCGTACGCCTTTGCCGAGGCGTCGGGCTGGATCGCCGGCACGATCGATCGCTGGGGAGACCGGGGGGAATTGATGCTCGACCGTGTCCTGGGCGTCTCCCGAGCGATGTTCGTGCCGGCCATGGCCGTCCTGTTGGTCTTGGTCTTAGTGGCGGTCCACTTCCTCGATCCAACGCCGTGAGACGTCGCCGGCCCACCGTACGGGACACCGTCCGGCGAGCCCTCGTCGCCTGGCCGAGTGGCACAGGGGGCACATTCGGCCAGTGCCGACCGCTCAATCAACAGATGACGGTCTAGAGTACGCCGGTCTCCTTCGGCGCCTGGGGGACGCCGTTGTTGATCGGGGGACGCGGAGGGCTCGACGGCGCGCCGGCTGTCGAGGAACATCTTGCCGGCGCGCCCAACGGGACGTTTGATGCCTTCATCGGAGAGGCGGCCGTCTTCCCTCGCACCGGTAATGGGTGCTCCGGTTGCCAGGCATCGGATTTGCAGCGGCTGGTGGTGGCCTTCCCGCGTCACGCCAATTATCCGGAAGTCCCGCGGCGCGGAGGTGCCCGCCGAACCCGACCCACTTGTCACGAAGGAGACTTACCATGCCGGCGCGAATGTTGGTAATGGCACTATTGGCGGCCCTGTTGAGCACGGCGGCGGTCTCGGCCCAGACGCCGCCGCCCTATGAGCCAATGCCCTCGATAACCGTCCTCGGCAGGGGCGAAGCGCAGGGGCAGCCGGATACGGCCGTGCTCACCATCGGCGTACTTGCCGAGGCGCCCGTGGCCGCCGATGCACTCGCGGGCAACACGGCGGCCATGACCCGGCTGCGCCGTGCGCTCGAGCAACATCAGATCGCTGAGGGCGACATCAACACCGTCCAGTTCGAAATCATGCCGCTTCACCAGTACGATGCCGCGCTTCCCCACGAGCCACAGATCATCGGATATTGGGTGAGCAACCTGGTGCGCGTTCGGTTGCGGGAGTTGACCGAACTCCGACCGCTTCTGGACACCCTCCTCCACCAGGAGGGGACGCACGTCCAAAGCATCGATTACGTCGTCGACGATCCCCAGGATTATCGGTACCTGTCCTCCCAACGTGCCCTGAGCGATGCCCGACAGAAAGCGGAGCTCTATGCCGCATCTGCCGGCGCGGCGCTGGGGCAGCCGCTGCAGATCCGGGAACAGGCAGGGGCCTCTCCGGAACAGGCAGGGCCCTATCCGGTCCGTACGCCGGAGGTCGAGCATGGACCGCCCGCAGTTCCCGGGGAGATGATCTTCGTGACTCAAGTCGCGATCACTTACCAGTTGGTCTATCCGGAGGAATAACGTCGGTGGCGCCGCCGGAGGAAGCGGTGCCTTATGCCCCCACATCCTCAACAGTGCCGAGGTGAAACATGAACTCGAAGGTGCGTTTTTGTCTAACGGCGGTCTTCCTCCTCATGCTGGGCGCCGCGAACCAATGTGCCGCAGAAAGCGATACCGATCTCTTTACCGGCATCGAGCTGGAAAGCGTCGCCAGCGGCTTCACGGCTCCCCACTTTCTGACCAGCCCGCCAGACGACGGGCGCCGTTTCGTCGTGGATCTCGTCGGCAGGATCCACATATTGGACGAAGAGGGAACGCTGCGCGAAGAGCCGTTTCTCGACGTGAGCGATCGCATGGTTTCCCTTCGCGAGTCTTACGACGAACGCGGGCTCCTGGGGCTCGCCTTCCATCCCGACTACGCCGAGAACGGCCGCTTCTTCGTCTACTACAGCGCCACCCTGCGCGAGGGTGGACCGGAGGCATGGGATCATACCAGCCACCTCTCCGAGTTCCGCGTCTCCGAAGACCTCCACCGGGCCGACCCGGCCAGCGAACGGGTGGTCTTGCAGGTCGACCAACCTCAGTTCAACCACAACGGCGGCCGGATCGAGTTCGGCCCGGACGGTCTGCTGTATATCGGACTGGGGGACGGCGGAGATGCGGGCGATACGGGGCTCGGCCATCCGCCGTTGGGGCACGGTCAAGACGTCACGACACTCCTGGGAAGCGTCTTGCGGATCGACGTGGACGAGGAGCCTTACGGCATTCCGGCAGACAATCCTCTGGTAAACAAGAGAGTCCCCCCCGGCGTCGACTACAGCGAAGACAATGTCCGGGAAGAAATCTGGGCATGGGGCATCCGAAATATCTGGGGGATGGCATTCGACCGGAAGACCGGCGTGCTATACGCAGCGGACGTGGGGCAGGACCTCTGGGAGGAGGTCAATCGTATGGCGGAGCCCGGCAACTACGGCTGGAACATCAAGGAAGGGACCCATTGGTTCGATCCGCAAGACATGCAGCGGGTCATCGAAGAAGGCCCTGACCGGGGGCCGATGGGGGAGCCGCTCATCGACCCGATCATCGAATACCGCAACTCGAGAGGGCATGACGAGGGCATCGGCACTTCGGTGATCGGCGGCCACGTCTACCGCGGAGAGGCCATTGCCGAGTTGCGGGGGCACTACGTCTTCGGCGATTGGAGCAGCAGCCCCGGTGTCGCCGCCGGCGTCCTGCTGGTCGCAAAGCCTCCCGGTGAGGAAGACCGCCAGGACGATACCTTGTGGCCCTTCGATGTGGTGGAGGAGGTCGCGCCCTACATCCTCGGATTCGGGGAAGACGCCGACGGAGAGCTTTACGTCCTCACCAGCGCCGAGCGGGGCCCGCAAGGAGCGACGGGAGAGGTCTACAAGATCGTGCGCGGCCGGTAGCGGTCCGTCCTGCCCGGCTGCCGGCTGGGGACGCCGGCGCTCCGGGTTCCCGCGTTTCTCACTCGTCGACCGCGAAGGCGACCTCCATAGTCACCTTGTGGAGGGTGATTTCATTGTCGTCGACGTCCAGGGTCCAGTCGACCACCTTCAGCCCCCTGATGTTGTGAACGGTCTTCGAGACCCTTGCCAGACCCTGTTGAATGGCGTCCTCCGCGCTGGTGGGAGAACTACCGACCACCTTGATGACTTTGGCGATGCTCATCGTTCTTCTCCATGATATGAAGCGCAAACCACCGGGCTGCGAGGTGGGCGACCTGCTGAAGCTTGCCCGGCTCCTCGAAGAGGTGCGTGGCCCCCGGTACGATCTCCAGGCGGTTCTCGACCGTAAGCGCCGCGGCCGCCTCGCGGTTCACATCGAGAACCGGCCGGTCGAGGCCGCCGACGATAAGCAGCGTCGGTGCACGGACAGCCTGAAGGGAGTCGGCGGCCAGATCGGGTCTCCCTCCTCGTGAGACGACTGCGCGAACAACCTCCGCTCGGCGTGCGGCACAGATCAGGGCGGCCGCCGCCCCCGTGCTGGCGCCAAAGAGGCCGACCGGCAGCCCCTGTGTCACGTCGTCCCCTTCAGCCCAGTCGACCACGCCGACAAGGCGCCCGCCCAGCAGACCGATGTCGAAGCGGAGTTCTCTCGTCCGCTCGTCCATCGCCTGCTCCTCGCGGGTGAGGAGGTCGAACAGCAGCGTTGCCAACCGAGCCTGGTTCAGCCGTTCGGCAACGAAGCGGTTGCGGGAGCTGAAGCGGCTGCTGCCGCTGCCGTGGGCGAAGATCACCAATCCGGCGGCATTCGCCGGGATCGCCAAGTGTCCCGCAAGACGCACTTCGCCGCTGGATAGGGTTACCTCCCGGTCGTGAAGGATCTCCGTGGGGTTCATGGGTCATCCTCCATGGCGCAATACGGGACTCAGATTCACGGAATACTTTGCATTCAACGCGACCACCAAAGCCGCACGCCATCGGTGACAAGCGGATGCGGAAACCGTTGCCTGCCCGGCCTGCTACCAGCGGATCCCGAGGCGGCCGAGGCCGAAACGGACGCCCGGATAGAAATAGGGATAGCGGTAGGGAGGATACGTGTACGGACGGTAGCGAGCGCGAGGGGGCGCCCGGAAACGAAACGGTTGACGCGGTGGTACGCGGTAGAACTGCGGAGGTGGCGGTCCGGTATCGTAGCGCGGATCCGTCGGTATGCGGTAGGAGGGCGGATCCGTCGGTGTGGGGTAGCTTTCGACAAGGGGGGGCTCGGGGCCGACGGGAGGTTGGGGTTGTGCTTCCGAATGCGCGGGCGCGGAGAACAACAACGCCGCGACCGCCACGCAGCCCCCCAACAATTTCGTAATCGCGCGAGTCATCGTACTCTCCTTCCCTCTCGGTAAAAAGTCGGTTCGGGGCGGGCCGGAGCAGCCCCGCTCTCCGGCGCGAGTCATTAGGCGACCGCTTGCCTGCCCCTCTTGCGTGTCCGCCTGTCATGCGCTACGGGTTGCCCTTACGCGAGGCGCGCCGCGGCTGGGGTTCGAGTTTCTCCTCCTGCTCCGACAGGTATTCGTGGCGGAGATTGTGTTCCACCGCCCGACGCCCCTCGTCGATCTCGGCAAGCACGTCCTCCTCCCCGCGGCCTTGGAAGTCCGCGACTTCGCGGGGCGAAAACCCGTAAACCGTGGTAAGTACCATTGCCTGCCGCTGGAGCCGGGGCAACCGGGCGAGCACCGTATCGATGGCTGCCTGCTTCGCCTCCATGTCCAGGGTGTCCCAACTGTCGGGGCTCGGCATGCCAGGCAGCGCCTCGCTCAATGCGTTCGTTTCTGAAACAGTCGCCCACTCCACCCACTCATCGCGCCGCGACGCGCGCAGCTCCTCCGACGGCTTGTCGACCGGTTCGTCGAGCGACTTTTCAGCAAGGCGGCCGCTCCACTGCGCACAGACCTCCTCGGCCAGCCCCAGCAGCCACAGGTCCAGCGACATTTTGTCGGGGCGGCGGTCAAAACGTTCGTAGGCGCGCACCAACACCTCGTCGCACACGTCGAGGGGAGCTACCTGGCCGCTCGCCAACTGCGACTCCAACTCGCGGATCCGCAACTCCCGGCGGACGTGCGGCACGAGCGAGGCCACCACCGGCGTCAGCCAGGAGAGGAAGGCGCCGCTGCGGCCGAGCCGGCGGCAGCGTTCGAGAATCGGCAACAAGCCCTCCAACCCCTCGCGCCGCAGGGTCACCCTTTCGGGGCGCCTCTCGACTCGGTCGACTTCTGCGATCAAGCGCGATATCAGGGCCTCAATTGCCTCGGAGGGGCTCTCGCCCACCACCTCCACAACCAGGGCCTCGGCCCACAAGTGTAAAGCCGCCTGCAGCCGCCACGCCGATCCTTCATCCTCTCTGGTAGCGACGAGCTCCAATTCGGCCGGCGCGTCCGGCAACACCGCCAACCGCGCCAGGAGCTGCCGCTGCCACTCCTCCCAGCTTCGCTGAAGCTGCTCCTCCTCGTCTTTGCTGCACTCGAAATATGCCCAATGAACCTGCATGGCGAGGTCTCCTCAGGAATAGCGGGCCGGCCGTGTGCCGGGGGAACGACTCAGATGTCGTTCTCCGTGACTATGGCCGCCCCCAACGCCCTGGCGGCGTTTTCTTCCGCATCGGCCAATGACTGAAGGAACTCCTCCACCTGAGGCGCGCTCCGGTTCTCTGCCAGCTCGCGGAGGAACCGGGCGAGTTGCTGCTGGAGCTCCAGACATTTCTCCAAAGTCGTACTCGAAGCCCGATCGCTCTCCGCCTGAAGGGCGGTAAGCGCATCTTCGACCCCTTCGAAGGGAACGTACTGAATCCAGGTCTCCACCAAGGAGGCGTGCTCGCTGTCTTCGAAGGCTTTCAGACGGCGGGCAAAGTCCCGTTCCCGCTTCCGAAAGATTTCGGCCAGCAAGGCGAGCCGACTGTCGGATTCGTCGGTCAGCCCGGCACAGCATCGTGCGGCATCCCTGTGGGCGCGGTGGATCTTGTGGAACACTTCGCGGAGCTGGGCGTATGCCATGGGATGGTTTCCGGCAGGTTGCGTTTCTTGGTGGGGAGTAGTCCCGCTCGCTGCTCGCGGATTGCGGCAGTATTCCCCCGTTGGCGTGCCGCACAACTCCGTGGTCGGCGGAGGCAGGCGTCGCTGTCTCCCGGGCGCATTGGAGACTCGCTTCCCTAAACGGGGGTCGGGCTTCCCACGAGCCGTTCGATAATCTTGCGGAGAAACGCGGGAAGGTCATCGGGCTTCCGGCTGGTGATCAGGTTCTCGTCAACGACCACTTCCTCGTCGACCCATTGGGCCCCTGCATTCGTCACGTCGTCCTTGATTGCGAAATAGCTGGTAACACGCCGTCCGTGCAACACATCCGCGGAACAGAGCAGCCACGCCGCGTGGCAGATTGCCGCGACGGCCTTGCCTTGTGCCATGGCATCGGCGACCATCTTGACCATAGCCGGGTGACGCCGCATCCGGTCGGGGGAATACCCCCCGGGAATGATGACCGCATCGTAGGTGGCTGCCGAGGCATCCTTGGCAGCGCGGTCCGCCTTGGCCGGATATCCATGCTTGGAGGAATAGCTCGTCCCCGCTGCCGGTCCCACGAGATCGACTTGCGCTCCCTCCTCCCGGAGCCGATAGACGGGATACCACAATTCCATGTCCTCGTAGAGGTCCTCCACAAGAACGGCCACGGATTTCGATGCGAGCTTCATGGAAGTCTCCCGATTGTTCATTCAATGGAAGGGGCCGGCTTCGTAATAGCCAATTCTGCAAACCTCGTGCCGTTTGGGGCGGGACGCCGGCGGCCGCCTAGGGCCTCCGGGTGCTCCGTCCCCCCAACACGAGGCGGCAGCGGCCCGGGGGGGCAGAGATTGAGCGGCCGGTACGAGACCGCTGCCAAAACGGGGTCATTCGAGTGAGAGCACGACAGCCGCCTTCGGTTCGATGACACGGAAGGCCAACGACTCGGTGAGGTAGAGTTCGACGTGGTCGCGATCGTGACTGCTGTAGCCGACCGAGAGGTCTTGCCCGGCAACGAACTGGAAGTGCCCTCCGGCCGTGGAAAGCACCACTCCCCCATCGAGTGCAGGGCTGGCAAGGATCCGCCCGCCAAGCTGCTCGCGGATGATCCGCTCCGGAGGGTAGCCCTCCACGCCCGCCTGCTTCAAGGCGGCGAACCGGTCCATTCCCAGCACCAGTGCATACGGTCCGGGAATCCCCGCTTGGAGGAGTACTTCCAGCGCCCGCGCAACCGCAGCCGGATACCCGCCGGGCTCCGAAAACGGAATCGGGGCATGCTCGCTGCTCCCGGTAATGCCCGCCATTCCCGCCTCCTGAAAGCCGCGGTAGACGATCGACTCTTCTGCCTTGGCGAGATTGAGTGCCGCTTCGCGGAGCGGTTCCAGGTCGATGTCGGCACAACCCCGCGGAATCAGATCGAGCTCAATCTGGCTGAGCACGCAGGGAATACGGAGTTCTAGAAGCGGCAATACCTTGCGCTGCCCCCAGGGTACGCCAGCGGGTCCCGGGGCGGCGGCGATCTCCAAGCGGCCGAGATTGACGGCCGCATACTCCCAACCGTGGGGACCGTCGAAATCGACCAGCGAACGCGCCGTCAATTGCGTCCGCAGCACCTCAGCCGTCGTTTCGTCGATCTCCCTCCATCCCTCCGCCGAAATGGGCGCCAGCGATCGGCGCAGCAGTTCCGCCATGATGATTCTCCCTTTGTTCGTTATTCTCTGGTTGTGATTGATTCTCGTACGCCGCCGCTGACGCGCGCCGGCACTGCTAGCGGTCCGTCCAGTTGGAGTTTACTTATGCTCCGGATCTGCGCAATCACTGCCGCGCCGCGAACCCCGGCCGACCCTGTCGCTCCGCGAGGAGAGCGACATTGGACGGGAGAGCACCGCAGATCGGGGAAGAGGAGAAAGAGCGTGCGAGCTTTGCCGGTCCTTTCACACCTCCCTGAAGTTTCGCTCCTCTGCGTCCTCCGTTCCCTCCTGTTCCAGCAAGTCCCCCTCCATTGGACCGAGCTTTTCTGGATAGGAAAGCGCGGAGGGCAATAGAACCCATGGAAGAGATAGCCCATTCCCTCGCACTTGTTGGGAAGGAACTCCTCCTGTCATTCCCAATAGGGGCCGTGGCCTAGCGTGCCACCCAGTACTGGTACTCTCGAGTTGGAAAAAAACCACTAGGGCGTCCTGCCGAGACCGCCCAGTTGCAAATCGTCGTCCGCTTCCACTACTGCTTCGGCGGCACCGTGCCCCTCTTCGCCGGAGGCGTCGACCTGTGGGATCGGCCCCGTGGTGAACAGGTACTGACGAAGCTGCTCGTCAAACTTCGGAATCCGCCGTCGCAGCCACTCGAGTACCATGGCCGCGTGCTCGATCTCTTCGTCGCGATTGTGCTCCAGGACCCGCTTGAGCTCCTCGTCGGCGCTGGCGTCGATCCGTTGCTGGTACCAGTCAACCGCTTCAAGCTCCTCCTTCAGGCTGATCAATGCTCGATGCACGTCACGCGTCATGCCGGACAGTTCGCCCGTCGGTTCGTGGTAGGGTTCGGCCATCAAAGGTTCTCCGCGAATAGATATGCAGGTCGTTCCCGCCGGCACGTTATTCGGTCGTTTGAGGTTTGGCCGCGCTCCGGTCCCCGAGGTGCGCTGTCACCCGACGGGCGACTTTGGCGAAGAAGGGAAGCGCGGGAGAACGCTTACACGATCTCCTCCTGCCGGTCATCGCGCGCCCACGGCATCCACAGAAAGGGATTGTGCGGTTCATTCCACCTCAACCTCATCCGTTCTCGTCCGCGTTCTCCTCGTTCTCGGGAGGAACAACCGGCTGGGGAGTTGGCACCGGCTCCTCCGGCGGCGGGACCGTCGGTTCGCAGCCGATTGAGAAGAGGCCCAGGCTGATCGCCAGCAGTACCGTTGCAAAGTGGTTCATCATGAACGCCTCCTGTCGTAGGGGATCCATTCGCCGAGCGGCGAAACCTTCCCTCGCCGCGCCGACGATCCGCGCATCACCTACCCTCTATCGTGCCGGGACGCGCCGGCGGCCGATCGGCTCCGGCGGCTTCCAGGCGCCACCGCACTCGTGGCGCGGCGGGTCGGCTGCCGACCCTTTGGCCGCCGTGCGGGAGAACCATCCCGCGCCGCGCCACCCAAGCGCGGCAGAGTGTCGCGCCCTGAAATGCATACTCATTGTTGCAGCGGCCGACGAGATGTCTATCCACGAGGTTCCTGAATTGAAAGTGGGGGTATCCCCCATGTCGAGGCTGATCGACGGCGACTCTTCTCCGCAGCGTCTGACGCGCCGCTTGCGCCCTCAGGGCGTCGCGGGAAGTGACGGCGCTGCCGCCGCTCGACGACGAGGCGATTGTCTTTCCGAAAAAGGAGACGACCGCGTCACGGGGGACGGTCACGGTGTTCTGCGGTCTTTTCGGCCCATTGTGTTGGCCGGATGTCCTGACCGGGTGGCCGCGCAGAAAGCCCCTGGCGCCCGCCGAAGAGGCGCTCGGTGAGCGCGACGCGGAGTTGGGGTAGATCCGAGACGCCTCGGAAAGATGTTGGAGCGGAACCGGTGGAAGAAGAGGGAGACTGAGGAGGACCCTGAAGGAGACGCCGAGTGCGAAGCCGCCGAGGGGGAGGAAGACCCTTAGGCCATCCCACGGGTATTTTCGGTCAAAATGGCGATGCCCCCGTCAATCTGTCGCGGTCTGCGGCGGAGCGAGGGCGCATTCTCTTCCGGATGGGCTGGGGGCAGAAGCGAGCTAGACGGTGCCCTGCGTCGTTCGGCACGCCATTCGCATGAGGGGCAACCGAATCGTCCGTGTCGCTGCGCCGGTGGGAATGCGTTCCCGCCGAGAGGTCTAGGCGGGCGCTTACAGAGCAAAGCCCAACCCCGAAAAAGGTGGCCGCGCGTGCCAGGCATCGAGCATGAAGAGACCCCTTCTCGGTCTGATTCTACTACTCGTGACGATTGGGGGTGCGGTCTATTGGATCTGGCTCCGCGAGGAACCGTTGCCGGAGGGCTTGATCCAGGCCAGCGGACGGATCGAGGGGGACGAGATCACCATCGCTGCTGACCTCTCCGGCCGGATCGTCGAGATGGCAGTCGGCGAGGGGGCGCAGGTCGAGGCAGGCGAGGTGCTGGTACGGTTGGACGACCGCGCGGTCCGCGCGCGGGTGGCCCAGGCGGAAAACGCCCTGGCGGCTGCCGGTGCGGGGGTGCAGCAGGCCCGCGCAGGGCACCAGTCGATGCAAGCCGGGCTCGAGGCGGCCGAGAAGTCGCTGGCCATCCTCCGCGACGAGGTGCCCCTGCAGATCGAGGCCGCCAGCGCCGAACTGGAAGCGGCCCGCGCGGCCCACGCCACCGCGGAGGCTAACGAGGAAAAGGTTCGCGCGGATTACGACCGACGCCTGTCCCTGTATGAACGAGAAGTCATTACCGAGGAGGAATTCGAGGCCTACGAATTGGCCTGGACCGAGGCCCAGAACACCCTGCGCGCGGCCCGCGCCGATCTGCAGAGCGCCGAACAGCGCATGAAAGAGGCCCGGCTGGGCGAAGAGCGCATCGAGGCCCAGGAGGCCGAGGTGCAAAGGCTCCGCGCCGACGCGGCCCGGGCGGCGGCCACCGTGGATGAGCTCCAGGCGCGCCGGGGCGAGTCGGAAGCAGCCTTGGATGAGGCTCACAGCATCCTCGAAGACTTGACGATCGCGGCCCCCTCCCCGGGCACCATCGTGACGCGGATCGCGGAGCCGGGAGAGGTGATCGTTGCCGGGGGGCCCCTGTACGACCTGGTGGACCTCGACCGCTTGTACCTGAAGGTCTATATCCCGCAGCGGGATGTGGGCAAGCTCTTTCTGGGTGCGCCGGCTCGCGTTTATGCGGACGCCTTTCCCGACGAACCCTACAAGGCCACGGTGGGGCATATCGCCTCGCGGGCCGAATTCACGCCACGCGAGGTGCAGACGCCCGAGCAGCGGGTGAAGATGGTCTTCGCCGTGAAGCTCTTTCTCGAGGAGAACCCCGGCCACCGGCTGACGCCCGGCCTGCCGGCCGATGCCGTCATCCGCTGGAAGGAAGGCGTGCCGTGGAGAAAGCCGCAGTGGTAGATCGTTCCCCGCGCTCAGAGAACCCGGGGCAAGAGGAGCCCGCGGTCCGCGTCCGGGGGCTGACCAAGTCGTACGGCCGCGAGCGGGCGGTCGCGGGCGTCGACCTGGATGCCCACCGCGGCCGCATCCTAGGGCTCATTGGCCCGGACGGGGCCGGCAAGAGCAGCCTGCTCCGCTGCGTCTCCGGGGTGCTGCAGTACGACGGCGGAGAGACCACGGTGCTGGGGACGAAGATCGATTCGGCGCGCGCGGCGGAAGCCGTCAAGGCCCGGCTGGGATGGATGTCCCAGGGACTGGGCAACAACCTCTACCGCGAGCTGTCGGTGGAGGAGAACATCGACTTCTCCGCCCGCCTCCGCTCGCTACCGTGGGCCGAGCTGCGGGAGCGAAAGCAGCATCTGCTCGACGTTACGCGACTGACCGACTTCAAGGGACGCGCGATCAAGCACCTCTCCGGCGGCATGAAACAGAAGGTGGCCTTGATCTGCACGGTAATCCACTTTCCCGAACTGCTCATCCTGGACGAACCCACCACGGGCGTCGATCCGGTCTCGCGCCGCGATTTCTGGTCCACGCTGACCCAACTGGTCGCCGAGCGATCGATGACGGCCGTCATCTCGACCGCTTACCTGGACGAGGCATCCTACTTCGATCGGTTGGCGCTCCTCGTCGACGGCAGGATCCTGCAGCAGGGGGGCCGCGATCAGGTGCTCGCCGAGATCGACGAGCTCAAGGTCGGCGTTCGCACGCAGCACCAGCTCCCTGCGCTGGAACGCCTCAAAGAGCAGTTTTCCCACGTGGCCATCATGGGGACGGAGATCCACGTTCTGGTCGAGACCGACAGCCCGTCCGAGGCGGAGAGGCGGGTCGAAGAGTCGCTGGCGGGCATTGAGGTGCAGGAGGTCCTCTCGCTGCCGATCGACCTGGAGGACGTGCTGGTTACCCTGATGCACCGCCGCGTCCCCCCGGCGGCCCCGGGGGAGGGCGAGACCGAAGAACGGCAACCCCCGCGGGAGCCCCAAGGATGGGGGGCGCGGCTCCTACGGCTGGTAAGCCGCCGGCGCGGGGCCCCGCCGGCGGCCTCCGCCGATCTTGCCGAGCTGATCGGCGAACGGTCCGACGTGCCACCGCGGACCGAGGAAGAAGCCGCGGTCGAGGCGCGCGGTCTCGTCTGCCAGTTCGGCGACTTCCGCGCCGTCGACGACGTGAGCTTCTCCATCCCCCCCGGCGAGATCTTCGGGCTGCTCGGTCCCAACGGGGCCGGCAAGACGACGGTCATCAAGATGCTCACCGGCCTCCTCTCGCCCACCGCGGGGGGCGGCAGCGTGGCCGGCGCCGATATCCACGGCGTGCCTCTCGAGGTCAAACAGCGGATCGGCTACATGGCGCAGACATTCTCCCTATATCCGGATCTCACCGTCCGCGAGAACATCGAGTTGTACGCCAATGTCTATCGCGTGCCGCGGCACGACCTCCGCGGGCGCTGCCGGTGGGTCGTCGAACTGGCGGGTCTGGCGGGCATGGAGCACAAACGCACCGATGCGCTGCCCATGGGGGCCCGCCAGCGGATGGCGCTGGGCTGCGCCCTGGTGCACCGGCCGCAGGTCGTCTTTCTGGACGAACCGACCTCCGGCGTCGATCCCCCGGGACGCCGGCAGTTCTGGGAGATCCTCGTGCGGCTGGCCCGCCAATGGCAGGTGGCCATCCTCGTTACCACCCACTACATGGGCGAGGCCGAGCACTGCGACCACTTGGGATTGATGCACGAGGGGGCGCTCATCGCCCGCGGCTCTCCCGCCGAACTGCGGCAGGAATTGGAAGCGCGCGCCGGCGCGCCGCTGCTCGTCGAGACCGACGACCCCGTCCGAGCACTGACGGCCCTTCAGGAGGCGGGCTACAGCGACGCAGTCTTACAGGGGCGCAGTGCGCGCCTGCTCTCGCGCGATCACCAGCACGACGAGCAGCGGATCCGCCGCGAGCTCGAATCGGCCGGCGCCGACGTGGTCCAGGTTCGCAGCGGCTCCGTCACCGTGCAGGACGTGTTCGTGCATCACGTCACCGCGCCCCACGAAGAGTCTCCGTCCCGCGAATCGGCTTCACCCCGCTGATCCCATGAACCTCCGCCGCACGGCCACGCTGGCGCTGAAGGAATCGCGCGAGATCCTCCGCGACCGGCTCTTCTTCGGTCTGGCCATGGTAGTCCCCGTCACGCTCATGCTCGTGCTGGGGTACGGTCTGACGACCGACATGGAGGACGTACCCATCGCCATTCTCGATTACGACCGCAGCCCGCTGAGCCGGGAGTACGCGCACAAGTTCATCGACTCGCGCTATTTCGACTTTCGCGGCTACCTGGAGCGCGCCGCCCAGATCGATCCGGCTATTACCGGAGAGAGAGTCCGCGTGGTCCTGGTCATCCCCCCCCGATTTCAGCGCGACCTGCGGCGGGGGCGCGCGGTTGCCGTGCAGTCGATCGCCGGCGGCACCGTGGTCCAGCCGGCGGAGACGGTGGGCGGGTACGTCCAGGCCACCACGGCCGCTTTCTCCCAACAGCAAGCCGTGGAATACCTGGCCCGTCGGGAAGGCCTCTCCCTTTCGGCAGCCGAAGCGCGGCTCGCGCCCGTCCGCCTGCAGGTGCGCTTCCTCTACAACGAGCCGCTCGACAGCCGCTGGGGAATCGTCCCCGGCTTGATGATGATCGTGCTCATGTTCA
>SKOZ01000103.1 GCA_007119795.1 Planctomycetales bacterium
CCTGCGAAGAGCCGCGGTTGATCGCCGCCCTTGCAGCCCCTGCGGGGGCGGTCCGCCTCGAGGCTCTCCAGGCATGGGCCGATCCGCCCGCGGGAGAGACCAACCTAGGCGACGGCGGCGCGCCCGGCGACGCCGGTGGCCCTAATCTTCCCTCAGAAGTCGAGAACCTCTGCAGCGACCCCGATCCGCGGGTCCGCGCCGCGGCGCTGGCCGTGCTGGCGCGACACCGCCACCTTGGCGCCGAAGCGCGGCTGGCGGCGGGACTGAACGATGGGGAGCTATCCGTCCGCCTGGCGGCTGCCGACGCCCTCGGTGAACTGGGCACCGCCGCGGCGGTGGAGATGCTCGATGCGCTCGCCGGCGACGAGGCCACGCTCATCCGCGTAGCCGCCGTGCGGGCCCTGGTCCGTGCGGGCCAGCACGAACGGGCACTGGCCGCGGCGAGCGACGCCTCTTGGCGGGTCCGCGCCGCCGCGACCGAGGCCTTAACCGATCAGCCCGACCGCAACCGTGCCGCCGCGGCTCGCCGTCTCCTCGACGACGGCAGCGCCACGGTGCAACTGCGGGCGGTCGAGGCGATCGCTCCCTGGCCGCTGCGACTGGCCGGCCCCCTGCTGCTCGAGGCCATGGCGAGCCGCGCCTACGCAACGCGCCAGGCAGCGGCTCGGGAGTTGGCCGCCCGCTGGCCCCCTGCCGCGGAGTTCCCCCTCGATGCCCCCGCCGAACGCCGGGCGGCCGCGATCGAGGACCTCAGCGCCCGGTTCCGCGCCGAGGTGGGCTTCGTCGATGCGGCGGTCGTGGCCGAGGCAGCGCGCCCGACCCCCGCGGTGGTGACGCCGGAGTTGCTCGCCACTGTCGAGGCGCTGCTGACAAAGCTCGATACATCCAATACGGACGGGACCAACGGGCAATCCCGGCGCCGCGAAGCCCTCGCGGCGCTGGCGGACCTGGGGCCGCCGCTGGCAGACGCCTTGGAGCACCTGGCACGGGTGCGGCAGCGGCCCATACCCGCCGACGTCTATCGTGACGTCCTCCCCACGCTTTCGCCCACGTTCGCCGCCCTCGACCGGCTCGATTCCGGCGAGGCCGCCCAGCGTCGCCGTGGAGCCGGCGCTTTGGCCTCCTTGGCCGAAGAAGGGCCCTTGGGGTGGCTGGCCGCCGCTCGGCTGGCCGAGCGGATGACTGCCGAACCGGATCCGCTCGTCTGGCGGGATGCCCTGGCCGCCGTGGCGGGCGACCCCGGCGAACCGGCCGTGCGCTTGGCCTACACGGCTATCGGCCATGCCGACGCCGAGGTCCGCCGCCGCGCCTGCGAGCTCCTCGCCGCCCATGGCGAACCCGGACACGCCGTTGTCCTCCTGCCGGCGCTCGACGACCCGAGTCCGGCAGTCGTCGAGGCGGCGGTGGCGGCTCTCGGTTCTTGCGGTCCCCTGGACGATACGGCGCCGCTTCTCGCCCTTCTCCGCGATGCCCATGAGGGCCTGGCCCTTGAGGTCGCCCGCACGCTGCTCCGGCTGGAAGACCCCAAGGCTCCGGACGTTCTCGCTCGGCTGGCATACAGCGGCGACCCGGCCACCCGCCGTCAGGCTGCCGAGCTGATGGGAGAGTATCCCGATCCGGGCTTCACGGCCACGCTGATCGCTCTGCTCGACGACCGCACGGCCGTGCGGGCCGCGGCCCTGGCCAGTCTGCCCCGGGTGGTCGGCCGCGACGTCGCCGAGCCCACCTCGCGCGGCGCTGCCGGCACAGCCGAACGCGTCGAACAGTGGCGGCGGTGGCACGCTGCGCCGTGAACCCTCTTGAGAATGGCAGGAGGGGGCGCGCTTCCTATGACGAGAATTCCATGGAGTGGAGCCCCACTCCCACTTCTGGTAGCTAGGGGCGCCGATTTCGGGACTGCGGCTTGCACCTTCGCCGAGTCGTTGGTATTCTCGTGGTGCCGCGCCAACGGGGATCGTGGGGACCCCAGTAATTGTGGATGCGGCCTGGGGGCGTGAAGCGGGCAAGTCGCTGGCGGTCTCGTCCTGTTCAGCAGCATTCCTGCCCGTCGCCTGCGGCCCCTTGATCGAGACGCCAACCTCGGTCGGTGGTCCCGCTCGACCGGCAGGAGCCTTCTCCGTGCAGTGCAAGAACCACCCTGCCGTACCGGCCTCGGGCCGATGTACCGGTTGTGCCGACGCTTTCTGCGCCTCGTGCCTGGTCGAGATCCACGGCCAGCCCTACTGCGGCTCGTGCAAGGTGATGACCTTGCGAAGGGGCGGCCCGCCGCAGATGCCCCGCCA
Organism: Planctomycetales bacterium; assembly: GCA_007119795.1. Next base: position 2,283 of record SKOZ01000103.1, read on the forward strand.
GCCTCGGGAGACCTGCAAAGAGGCGCGCGAGGCGCTGACCTACGCCATTATCGGCCTGTTCTGCTGCGCGATCATCGTCGAGCCGATCGCCCTGATCAGGGCCGCCGAAGCCAGGAAGACGGTCGCCGCCAATCCCAGCCTCGGTGGGGAGGGGTTGGCCAGGGCGGCCACCACGATCGCCATCCTCAGCCTCCTGTTCTTGGGATTGGGTTTTCTGGGCCAAGTCATCGCCCTCAGCCAGCAGCTTTGAGGTTGCCATGGGGTGGGAACTGCACTTCGATCGCGATGGCACGGCGCCGGAGCGTCCGCTCCGGGCCGCAGGCCGGCGGCGGGAGGAGGCGGCCGATGTCATCCGGTAGCGAAAAGATCGCCACGGCCTGCACCCAGTGCGGCAAGCGATTCCAGGTAGCGCGCGAGCGGGAGGGGAAGCGGGCCCGCTGCCCCTGCGGGAACGAGTTCACGATCTACGCTATCCTCGTCGCTCCCGTGGCCCGCTCGGCCGTCGCGCCGGCTGCCGCCCCCACGGCGGTCGCCCCCCGTACGGCTGCCCCCAGCGGGCCGCGCGTTCCGGCGGCTGGCGACTGCTACCAGCATGCCGGCGAGCCGGCAACGGCGGCCTGCAGAGCCTGCCGGAGGCTGATTTGCGACACCTGCGACTTTCCGCAGAACGACGGCAGCCACCTTTGCAGCCAGTGCATCCCCCTGCGCGGAGGGGAACCGACGGCGGGGCCGTTTGCGGCGTACGCTCCCCCAGGCCGTCCCGGCTGCGAGCAGCACCCCGACGCCTCCACGGTGGCCTACTGCGGCCAGTGCCGGGCAGCGGTTTGCGCGACCTGCGTCTTCACGTTCCCCGGAGGGCTCTGCCTCTGCCCGAAGTGCGCCACCCAAACCAAGATCAAGCTCTCGGGCACCCGGATGTCGCTGGTCGTCTGGTCGCTGGTCATGGCGGGATGGGCGACGCTCGCCACGGTCGTCCTGATGAGCGGCGCGTTGGAGGGGGAGATGCCCGAGGAGGCGGCCGAGCTCGTCGTGGGACTGATGATCCTCGTCCCATGCGTGATCGGCTCCGGACTGGCGGTGGGCAGCCTGGACCGCCGCGAAGGCAACCCGCCCTTGGTGTGGGTGACCGTGGTCTGGAACGGCGTCGTCTGCGGCGCCTGGCTCTTATTGACGGTGATCGGGATCTTTTTGGAATAGCGGCCTCCTTCAGGGAGAACTCCTGACCATGCCGATGATCCGCACGCGCGTCTGGGACATCACCAGCAGCCGCTGCCAGGAGGTCGAGGCCCCGGACGACGTCCCCGTCGCCCGCCTGATGGTGATCCTCGTCGAGCGCATGAACCTGCCGCTGAACAGCCCCGACGGCCAGATCATGAGCTACAAGCTCCACCACAAGCGGACCGGCCAGCAGTTGCTCGACCAGCAGACGCTGGCCGAGGCCGGGGTCCTCTCCGGCGACGACCTGCGCATACAGCCGGAAATCACTGCCGGAACCTGGGAGGAGCCCGCGATGGACGACCGCCGCGCCACCCCCTGGGTGCTCGAGGAGAATCGTGATCGCTTCGAGCGGTTCTGCCGCATTGCCTGGTGGGACCAGGAGCGGCTGGCGCGGGCACGGGTGCTCGTGGTGGGCGCCGGCGCGCTGGGCAACGAGGTCCTCAAGAACCTGGCGCTGCTCGGTGTGGGACGGATCGCCGTGGCCGACATGGACCTGGTCGAGCGCACCAACCTCTGCCGGTCGGTCCTCTTTCGCGAGGGCGACGAGGGGCAGCCCAAAGCCCGCGCGGCCGCCCGCGCCGCGGGCGAGCTGTTTCCCGGCATCGAAGCGCACGCCCTGGTGGCGAACGTGCTCGGCGAAGTGGGGCTGGGATGGTTCCGCTGGGCCGAGGTGGTCGTCGGTGCCCTCGACAACCGCGAGGCCCGCCTCCACGTGAACGCCTGCTGCGCCCAGATGGGCCGTCCCTGGATCGACGGCGGCATCGATGTCCTCAACGGCATCGTCCGCGGCTTCGCCCCGCCCGGGACCGCCTGCTACGAATGCACCCTCGGCGAGGCCGACTGGAAGCTCATCGAGGCGCGGCGCTCCTGCGCGCTGCTGGCGCGGCGTGCCGCGGCCGAGGGGGCCGTCCCCACCACGCCCACCACCGCCTCGGTCGTCGGCGCCATCCAGGCCCAGGAGGTCGTCAAGCGGCTCCACGGGCTCGAGCACCTCTCGGGGTCCGGTTTCGTCTTCGAAGGGCTGACCCACGGCTCCTACGCGGTGCGCTACCCCGTGAGCGACCAGTGCCCCTGGCACGAACCGCCGCCGCCGGTCGAACCGGTGGCCGCCTTCGATTCACAGACTCCCCTTGCGGTGCTCTGGGACTATGCGGCAGCCCGGCTGGGACCGCTCGACGCGCTCGATTTTGCCCGCGAGCTGGTCGCCGAGCTCGCCTGCCCGGTCTGCGGCCGCCGGCGCGGGGTCTTCCGGCCGCTCGCCGCCATCGACGAGGCGATGGCCGTCTGTGCCGACTGCGGGGGGGAGTGTGTACCCGAGCTGCTCCACGGCCTCTCGGCCGGAGCCGAGCGGCTGGCCGTGTCGGCCGGCGCGTTGGGCCTCCCCCCCTGGGACGTCGTGTGGGCTCGCGCCGGCGAACGGGTCCTGGGCATCGAACTGGCCGGCGACCGTCCCGAGTCGGCCGCCTACCTCCCTGCGGCGCCCGCCGAGCACGAGGAGCTGCCGACGTGAGCCGAAACCGCAGACGAAAACCTTCGTCTCGCTCGTCCGCGCCCCCCCGGCGAGCCGCCGAAACCGCAGCGGGCGCAACGCCTGCCGAGCCGGCTGCCGCCGAGCGAGTGACCGTATCCGGCTGGAGCGAGCGCGCCGAGCCAGCCGCCCGCCGCGAGTTCCCCCACCCGGGGCCGATCGACGAGCCGGTCCGCATCGCCCTCTCCGCCGCGGCCCGCGAGGCGATGACCGCCCACGCCCGCGAGTCGCTCGACGCCGAGGTCTGCGGCGTGCTGGTCGGCGAGCTCTGCGAAGACGCCGAGGGGACCTGGGTCTCCGCCCGCGCCGCCGTCCGCGGCACCTCGACCCGCCGCGGCGGGACCCACGTCACGTACACCCAGGAGACCTGGCGGCAGATCCACGAAACGATCGACCGCGACTACCCCGACCTGAAGATCGTCGGCTGGTATCACAGTCACCCCGGCTTCGGCGTAACCTTTTCCGACATGGACCGCTTCATTCAGGAGAACTTCTTTTCCGCGCCGGGGCAGTTCGCCCTGGTGATGGACCCGATCGGCGGCGAGGAGGCGGTGTGCGTGAACGGTTCGGCGGGCATCGTTCACGTGGGCCGCATCTGGGTCGACGGCCGGCCCCTGGCCTGCCGCCTGCCCGCCCGGGACGATGAAGAGGAAGCGACCGAAGCGAGCGGGCCGCGCGGTGCCGATGCCCCCGCGGCCGCGACGGGGGCGGTGGTCCGCAGGCTCGATGCCCTCGAGCAGCGCCTGCAGCAGGTGCTCCAGGCCCTGGATGAAGAACGCAGCAGCCGCCACACCATACGGCTCGCCGTGGGCATGCTGGCGGCCGTGGCGCTGCTGATCTGGATCGGCTTCACCCTCCTGGAAGGGCTCTGGGCGCCGCCGCGGCCGCCCGAGCGCGTCCACTGGTTCGAGGTCCCCGTATCGATCGAAGGCGAAGAGGCGATACTGGGAGTCGAGATCGTCAAGTGGCAGCTCCCGGAGCGCCTCCAGGAGGCGTACCGGCAGGCGATCATCGAGCAGTTCGTCGAAGGCGTGCGCCGCCGACAGGAAGCCGAGCGGGAGGCCGCCGAGGCCGAAGCGGCCGAACCGCCGCGTGCGCCCCCGCAGGAGAACCCCCCATGAACTACCCGTCCACGCCCGAGCCGGGCGACCGCGGCGTGATCCGCATCACCGCCGAGGACCTCGCCTCGCCCCACGTCGACGACCTCCTCAAGCGGCAGGCGAGCCTCCGCGGCGAGGGCGGCATCGCCGCCAGCCGGCGGCGGAAGTGGTACTACCAGAACTGGTTCGTGTTCACCATTGCCGGCAGCCTCGGGGCCATCGCCGCCTGGGGGCTGTTCGAGCCGAGCTTCCACGACTTCAACTACGTCCAGGGGCGCGTCGAGCGATGGGAGATGTACTCCGCGCCGCGCGCGGAGATCGACGTCGGCCGCGGGCAATCCCTCGAGCTCTTCGCCGATGCCCACCTCTACGGCGAGTTGTGGATCGGCGGCAAGCGCATCTACCTCACGGAATCCACCCGCCCGGTCGCCGGCAGCGAGCCGCTCGACCTCGACCATCGCGACGAAGGCGAAGAGCTCGGCGAGGTCGGCGTCTACGTCCTCCCGATCAATGTCCCTCCCGCACCGCGCGTTCTTGGCGGTGAGAGCGACCTTCCTTCCCTGGCGGTCTTCGTCAATGCGCAGCCTCCGGCGGGGAAGCCGACCACGGCCTCACTCCGCGATGCCCAGCGACGGAACCAGCTCATGGGGTTGCTCCTGTTTCCGATGGTGGCGGCAGCAGTGGGAATCTTCATTGCCGCGGCCGACGGCGCCGTCTGCCGCTTGTGGCAGCGGGCGCTCCTGGCCGGCGCCGTGGGGCTGCTCGTGGGCCTGATCGGCGGCCTGGTGGCTTCTGTGCTGGCGAACATCGTCTATACCCCCCTCACGCTCCTGGCCAGCCGCCAGGCGGGTGCGGGGGGGCTCGGCACATTGGGGTTCCTCATCCAGGTTTCCGGCCGCGGGCTGGCCTGGGGAATTGCCGGCATGGCGATGGGCCTCGGCCAGGGGATCGCCCTCCGCTCGAGCCGCCTCCTCCTCTATGGCTTCCTCGGCGGCACGCTCGGGGGCCTGCTGGGCGGGCTCCTCTTCGATCCGATCGACATGATCCTCCTGGGCGGCGAGAGTCCCAGCGGCCACGTAAGCCGCATGGTCGGCCTCGCCGCCATCGGTGCCGCCGTGGGGGCCATGATCGGCATCGTCGAGCTCTTGGCCCGCGACGCCTGGCTGCACATGACCCGCGGCCCCCTGGCAGGGAAAGAGTTCCTCGTCTTCAAGGACCTCATGGCGCTGGGGGCCTCGCCGCGGTCGGACATCTACCTGTTCAACGACGATCTGGTGGCCGCCCACCATGCCGTCATCCGCGCCGCGGCCGACCAGTACGAGATCGAGGCCGCCGACCCCGTGCATCCCCTGCTGGTCAACGAGCGCCCCGTCCAGCGGACCCGCCTCCGCCACGGCGACCAGATCACCCTCGGCCAGACCGTCTTCACCTTCCACCGGCGACGCACGGAGTGAGCAATGGCATCCTCCGGAGGAACCCGGCCGGGGCGGCTCGTTACCGCCTGCCCCCACTGCGGGAAGCGGTTCGCGGTGGGGGCCGCCTTCGTCGGCCGCCAGGCCCGCTGCCTGGGATGCGGGGAGCCCTTCGCCGTGCAGCCGGCAGCTCCCCCGCCGGCCGCCAAGACGGTGGCCCGCCGCAAGGACACGCCGACGTGCGGCATCTGCCAGTGCCCCGTGGCCGCCGGCGAGCCGCTCCGCGGCTGCCCCCAGTGCCGCGCCCCCTACCACGCCGAATGCTGGGACTACAACCAGGGCTGCGCCCTCTACGGCTGCCCCCAGGCGCCGCCGACCGAGGGACTCACGGCGCTGGAGATCCCCCCCTCCCACTGGGGGCGCGAGGAGAAACGCTGCCCCCACTGCGGCAACCAGATCAACGCCGCCGCCGTCCGCTGCCGCACCTGCGGGGCGACCTTCTCGTCGGCGGCGCCCCAGCACGCTGCCGATTACCACGTCCAGCGGCAGATCGAAGCCGAGCTCCCCCGGCTCCGCACTGCCGCCATCTGGCTGCTCACCTTCAGCCTCATCCCCTGCACGGCGCCGCTGGCGGGCGTGGTCGGCCTCCTCTGGTACCTCTTCCAGCGGCCGGCGATCCACCGCCTGCCGCCCGTCTTCACCGCCCTCTGGATGATCGCCTTGGGAGCGGCCGCCGTGCAGACCGTCTTGCTGGCCTTTCTCGGCCTGGTGGCCCGCCTGGCGGGATACTGAACCAAGGGAGTCTCCGATGAATCCACGAATCCGCCGCCTCCAGTCGGACTTCGCCAAGATGCGGACCGTCTTCGCCCGCCACCCCTTCATCGGCATCGTGGCGGCCGAGGGGACTCCCCCGGAAAGATACCTCGTCGAGTTCCGCGTCCTGGGACTCGTTCCCGCCGAGGACGGCGCCTTCCGGCCGGCGCGGCAGCACCGCGCTGAGGTCTTCCTCACGCTCGACTATCCCCGCCGTCCACCCCTGTGCCGCATGATCACGCCCCTCTTCCATCCCAACGTCGACCCGCAGAAGATCTGCATCGGCGACCACTGGAGCGCCGGCCAGACGCTGCCGCAACTGGTCGTCCGCATCGCCGAAATGATCTCTTTCCAGAGCTACAACGTCAAAAGCCCCCTGAATGCCCAAGCGGCCGCCTGGGCCGAGGAGCACGTCGACCAGCTCCCGCTGGAGAAACGCGACCTGGGCGCCGGGCTCTAGCACTTTTCCGCAGGGCCGCAGCGAGTCAGCGCTCCGCAGCGGACGCTCGGTCGTCCTCCTCCGGTCCCTGGGCCTCTCCCTCGCCCCGCAACTCGGCCAGCGTGGTGGCAAGCCGGCGGGGATCGTCGGTGAAAAAGGAGACCGGCCGATGGACAAGGAGGGGGACGACGGCCTCGCGGGCCCCGGTCCACTCGTTCAGGTGCAGCCGGGCGCCGCTGCGGCGGACGCGGTCGGCCAGGGTGGGATCGCCCTCCAGCCACGACGGCCAGAGGCGGATCGTCTCCACACCGGCCGCAGCGAAGTCCTCGATGGCGTCCGCGCGGGGGATCAGGCCCATCTGCGGAGACTTCGGCAGCAAGCGCCGGAAGAGTTCCACTTGCTCCAGGCTGCGAACGCCGACCACCGTCCGCTCCGCATCGCCGTACCTGCGGACCGTGCGGGCGATCCGTTCCGCATAGACCCCGCCCTCCTCCTTAAGGTCGAGCACCACGTCGACCTCACCCCGGCAGGCCGCCAGCGCCTCGGCCAATGTGGGTGCCCGTTCTCCGGCATACTGCGGGTCGAACCAACTCCCCGCATCGAGCTGCCGCAGTGCCTCGAGCGTCATCTCTCCGACCGCTCCCCGGCCGTCGGTGGTGCGGTCCACCGTGGCGTCGTGGAGCAGCACGAGATGCCCGTCGCGCGTGGTGCGGATGTCAATCTCCACGCCCGTCGCCTCCACCTCGATGGCCCGCTCGATGGCGGCCATCGTGTTCTCGGGGCGCTCGGCGCTCGCGCCGCGGTGGGCGATGATCTCCTCCACGCCGCGGGCCGCCTCGGCCAGCTCGCCGGCGGCCGCAGCGTGCGCGAGGACGAGGCCGCCGGCCAGCAAAGCGAACGAGACCAGTCGCGTGCGGAACACGGTGCGTTCTCCTTTCTCGGCTTATCGTCTGATTATCGTCTGATCGCTGTCCTCTCACGGCAGCTCGACGAGCCCCTCGATGGCCCTGGCCAGCCGGGCGCGGACCTCGTAGAGCTGTGCGGGATCGGGAAGGATGCGGCTCGAGTAGCGGCCGCCGGGGTTGGGGATGGAGACCAACTCGGCCGCCGCCTCCAGGGCCGCCTCGGCCTCGGCCGTGTCGCGCCCCGCCGCCCGCCCCTCGTCGGTCAGGCGGCGGAGCAGAACGAGGTACTCGTAGTCCTCCACTCCCTCGCGGGCCTGCTCGAAGCGGATCGACGTGACCGGCCCGTCGTGGCCGATCGGTCCGCCGGGGTAGAGCAGGTAGCCGTCCCCGTTCGGATAGCGGACCCAGTAGGAACGGTCGGGCTCGTCCGACTGGTGGATGTAGGAGTGCCAGCCGAAGCGGTAGGGGTCGTACGTCAGCCAGGTGATGCCCCAGAACTCGTAGGCCTCGACGTCGTATTGGAAGCAGTAATGAGGCAGGAGCCGCTCGACGGCCGCGTACGGGGTGTCGAGGCACATCTGGCCGTCGGTGGTGAACCAGAGCCGGTCGCCCGCCGCGCGGAGCCGCTCCATCGTCTCCACCGGCACGCGGCCGTCGTGACCGATGCCCCAGACGTTGAGGTAGCCGTCCCAGTCCGGCACGTGCCGCCAGGTGCTGGCGTAGATGGGGATGGCGGGGTCGACTTCCTGGATCATCGCGATGAGGGCCTTCATCTGCTCGCGGATGTGCTCGTGGTGGTCGAAGGGCTCGTCGGAGATGTAGAGCACGATCCGCTCCTGCCAGCCCTGCTCCCGCAGGTGGTCCCAGAAGAGCCGCAGCATCTCCTGGTAGACCCGCCGGTACTCCGGCCGCAACCGGCCGGGCTCGTCGGTCTCGTAGGGCCGCTCGCCGAGGATCGTCCGCGGCGGAAGCCCCCACCCGAAGAGATAGAAGTCCCAGGGGGTATAGGCCACCGGCAGCCCGAAGTCGTCGAAATGGCGGCGGGCGGCGCGGTCGAACTCGGTGAAGTCGGCCACCACGCGGTCCCCCTCGCGCCGGAACCGCGGCCCGGGGCGGATGACGTCGGGAGAGAGGCGATTGGCCGCCATCAGCTCCGCGACCTCGTCGTAGAGCTCCCCGAGCGGCTTCTCCCAGAGCGCGGCGCCGGGACCGAGGCGCACGTCGTAGATCGCTGCCAGCGATGGGCTTTCCGGCAGCGCAAAGTCCCAGACGCGCAGGTCGAAGGGGACCTCGGCCACCGTCGCACCTTCCGCCACCAACCGCACCGCGCCCGCGTAGTCGCCCGCGGGCGCATCCTCGCCCACACGCACGGTAATCCATACCGCCTTCGTGCTGTCGGCCGCCAGGTCGAGCGCGGCCCGCGGCAGCAGGGGATCGGGCCAGAGCCCGGGCCAGCCCTCGGAGGCGAAGCGGGCCGTGGGCCGCAGGCGGTGCCAGCCGGGCGCCTGCGACTGGTAGTAGCTCGTCGGGTAGTCGATGGGAACGTAGCCCACGACACGGACTTCGACATCCTCGATCGTCGCCCCGCCGGGCCCGGCGGGCGGATCGACCTCGACGCGGACGTCCCCGATCGCCCGCCCGCTGCGGAGGGCCAGTTGCACCGGCTCCGCCTCGTTGCGCGCCGCGGCGATCCGCGCCGGCCCGGCCTCGCGCGGAGCCGGGGTATCGGGGAAGACCTTCTCGACGGCGGGCACCTGCCAGACGGCCAGGGCCTCCGGTTCCATCGGCCGCCCCTCGAACCGGGCCAGCCTCCCCGGCAGCACCTCGGCCACCACGGCGGCATCGTGCCAGAGGGTGCCCGTCCCTTCCATCGTCAGGTGGAGGTCGAGTTGGGAAGCGTCGTCGGGCATGGTGAGCAGGCCGGCCATGAGAGTCCAGTCGGCGGTGCCCCGCAACGGTTCGCCCACCGAGGCGAAGCCGCCGTGCTGCGAGAACTCGCCCTCGGCCGTCCGCAGGTGGGCGTGCAGCACGACGCCGTGCTCGTCCACGTTGCGGCACTTAACCCACGCGGCCACCAGATACGTCCGGCCGGGCTCGACCTCGACGGTCTGCCGCCAGCCCCGCCAGGCCGCCCTGGCCCCGGCCGGGACGTGGAGCATGGCGCAGCGGTCGCCCCGCTTGCCCGGCGTGTCGAAGCCGTAGGTCACCTCGCCCGCGGTCCCCGGCGGGCCCGAGTCCGTCCATCCCGCGGGCACATCCTCGCCTTCTTCGAAGTCGGGGTTGGTCAGCCGATTGCGTTCCGCCAAGGGCAGCTCGGCCTCGACCTCCGCGGCTTCGACCGCCGGGGATTCCTCGCCCAGGTAGACGGAGAACGTCTGCGCCGTGCGCGGCGCCAGGTCGTGGGTCACCAGGAGCGTCTCGCCGTAGACCGCGTGGGGAAGGGGCTGGCCTGCGGCGGTCACCACCATGCTGGCCGGGTCGAGACGGCCGCGCATGCGGTTCTCCAGGAGGCGGAAGTCGAACGCCAAGAGCCCGCCGGCGACCGGCTGCGAGGAGAAGTTCATCGCCCGCACCACCGCCCGCTGGTCCCGCCGCACGCCGGATTCGGCGGCATCGTCGAACCAGTCCGCCTCGGCGCCCAGCTCGGCAAGCGGCATCGTCTCCGGGGGGAAAACGTCGATTTCGACCGTCCCGGGCGCTTCGAGGCACTCGAGGCTCACGTTGTCGAACCACGCCGTGCCGGTGCCGCGGAGCACCGTGCCCACGGTGGCGCGGTTGGCTCCCTCGGGCACGGTGAACTCGGCCTCGACGCGCCGCCAGTCGAACGTCCCTTCGCCCGCCGTGAGCATCCGGGAGTCGAGCATGGAATTCCGCTCGTGGCCCAGGTGGATGTACCAGCCCGCAAACCCCTCGACGCCCTCGCCCCGCACCCATCCCGTCATGCGGTAGCGGGCGCCGGCAACGACGTGGATGTCGCGCTGGCGCGTGGCGATCCAGCTCGGCTCGGCCCCGCGATCGACCTCGGTCTTCAGGCACCACTGGCCCGACTGGGCGTCTTCGCGAACCCAGGCCAACCGGTGCTCGGCGGTCATGGTGTCGTGCTGCCAACCCTCGGGGGTACCCTCCCGGCCGTGCTCGAGGTCGCCGTTGACCAGCCCCGGGCGCGTGGTGAGGGCGTCGGGCAGCACCCAGGCTGCGGGATTGTCGAAGTAGACGAAATAGGTCGCCTCGCCGCCCGGGGCGCACTCGGCCGGGATGACCAGCGTGCCGCCCGCGGGGATCGAGCCCTCATCGAGCAATCCCCCGTCGGGGCCGTAGAGGGCGTGACGCATCTCGATGCCCTCGGCGTTGCAGACGCGGATCGACTCCGCCCGCTTGCCCGCCAGCTCCGCCTCGCCGGCCCCTTCGCCGACCGGCACGGCCACCGGCTCGCCGAGCAGCTCCGTCTCCCGCCCATTGCGCACTTCGACACGCAACCGGCCCGCCCACCAGCCCCCGCCGTCGAGATCGAGCGGGTGATGCCAGTCGGCCGCAGCCGGCGAGGCCAGGAGGCCCACCAGGCAGAGGAGGCGGATCGAGAGAGGAAAGCGGGACATTTCTGGCTTCATCGTGCGACTGCCTCGCGGGGAACGAACGTTGCCGGACTTGATGGGAAACTTCGCGTTTCTCGGTGACTGCCGAGCCGTAACCGTTCACGGGCCGGCCTGGGACTGGTCCATTTTTCGGCCAATAGACCCGGTCTTTAGCGACCGCCGATGCCCGAAAAATGGCCCCGTCCCCTTACCCTGCCGCGGCGCACCGGGCGAAGGGGACAGTCCCATTTTCGCGGCCGAATAGCGCCGTCCACCAGGAATACTCTCTATGGCCGCGAAAATCGGGACGGTCCCCCGTGAACGGTTACGTCGAGCCTCCCCTTTCATTCCCTACCAGCCTACTCGTCCCACCGCCGACATGCCACTCCCGAGATCCGCACACCACCCACGACCGGCCTGGCACAGCCCTCGCGTCTCCGCGCGAGTCGATTGGGAAAGAAGGAAGCGAAAGGAGGGCCTGGCCGGGCCTGCCGACCCCACTCCGCAAAGACGGACCGGCTGAACCTCACCCACCCCCAAAGGACCGTCCGAACGAGCCTGCCATTTCGGGGGTGCATTCCCGCAGCGAGCCGGTTGGCCGGGTGGCGCGGCCTCCTGGCTTGCATTTCGGGGGCCGGTCCGTATATTGGGAATTGGTGGCGACGCGGCGGTTGGCGTCGGCGCGATGCGGCAGTAACTCAGTTGGTAGAGTATCGGCTTCCCAAGCCGATTGTCGAGGGTTCGAGTCCCTTCTGCCGCTCTCCCCAAGGCCCGTTGTCAGAGAGTGACAGCGGGCCTTTTTCGTTGCCAGAACAAGGGTTTACGGCAATCGGCCCCTCTTGCCGTTGTCCAGGGTTTTCGGGGGCCGAATTGCCAGAAGGGGCCACAGATTGACCCCTGCGGCCGACAGCAGGGGGGCGCAGAAGGGGGCGCGCAGGGGGCGCAAATCCGGCTTGGCCCTCCGTCCCCGTCGCCCGCCCCTCGACGGCTTCGGCGGCAGCTCCCAGAGCCGGCAGGGCCTCGACGGCCCCCGCCACGTCGAGAAGGCGGGGGTCGGTGTAGACGCCCATCGTCAGCTTGAGGTCGGAATGCCGCATGGCGGCTTGAGCGACCCGGGCGGCCACTCCGGCAGCCGACAGCCAGGTTGCGAAGGTCGTTCGCAAGGCGTGAAAGTCGAGAGAACGGCCCCGGTCGTCCACCTTCGGAATCCCGGCGGCCTGCAAGTCGAGGTCCAACGCCCGGCGGTCCGAAGCCTCATCGGCCCGCGGCAGCCGGCCCATGGGATCTCCCACCAGCCGGCCATCAGCCATCCCAAAATCTCGCCAGGCAGACTTCCCCCACCACCACCCGCGGCTTGCCGTCCTCTCCGTCCACCACCGGGGCCTGTTTCGCCCGTCCCTTGCCGTCCGTCCACCGGGCCACCCGCCGGCCCCGGACAGCCACCACGTCGGCACCGTCCGGCAGTGGTCATGTCTTGAGGAATACCCGTCCCACCGGTCCACCTCCCGTCAGGTTTTCGGTTTCCGCCTTCGCTTCGTTTGGTTCGAGGTCCCCGCCGTCCCGCCGGCCTTCGGCACCAGTTCAAGCCCGAAGTAGACAGCCAGCTTCTCGGCCGATTCGAGCCGCAACGTTCCGTCGAGCCAGAATCGGGACAGGGCCGACTTGGATACCCCCGTCCGCTTGGCAATCGCGTAGTTCGACAGTCCGCTTTCCTCGATGGCGGCCCGCAAGGCTCCGGCAATCGGTTGTGTGGTCATTCGTCCCATGGTCCCATGTTCGGGACTGCCTCCGGCTTTGTCAACCCTTCCGCTTCGGCCGCCTCCGTGCCTTCACTCCGCAACGATCATGGCGCCTGCGCCTTCCCAGAGACCAGCCGAGCGCGCCTCGGCGGCCACCCGCCTACCGCTCGGCGAACGAGTCCCATGCCCCAATGACCGGTGGATCAACATTCCCTGAGAACGCCCCGGTTTGGCGGTTGATTATGGCCACCGGGCAGAGGATAGTGTACCAGATCGGCCGGTGAATCTCGCCGCGGCCGCGGAACCATGGGGGAGGCCGGGCGGCTGAGGCGGGGGACTCGATTTCGTTTGCAGGAGGTCACGGGATGAGACGAAGCAAGGCAGGAATCAGCCGCCGCCGTTTTCTGGCGGGTTCGGCGGCGGCGGGCGCGGCGGCGACCGTCGTTCCCCGCCACGTCCTCGGGCGAGGCCGGACGCCTCCCAGCGAGTCGTTGGGTGGTGCCCTCATCGGCTGCGGAGCGCGGGGGGAGGGCACGTTTCGCGATATGGGCCCCGACATCCGCATGCTCGCCCAGTGCGACGTCCGCTTCGCCGATCGTGCCGATAACGAGACCTACTATACCGACTACCGCCGCGTGATGGAGCGGACGGACGTCGACGTGGTGGCCATCGCCACGCCTCCGGGCTGGCACGCGCTGATTTCCGTGGCGGCCATGGAGGCCGGTAAGGACGTCTTCTGCGAGAAGCCGGCCACCCGCTTCATCGGGGAAGGCCGTGCCATGGTTGAAGCCGAGCACCGCTACCAGCGGGTCTTTCAAATCTGCACTTTCGGCCGCTTCCGTGCCAACCGCCGCCTCCGCAAGCTGATGGCCAGCGGGCTGCTCGAGGAGTGCCCGGCAGTGGTCGTCCAGCGCGGCGGCTTCAAGGTAGCCCAGCACTCCGGGCGGGTGCGCTACGAAATCGACTCCGTCCCGGAATGGCTCGATTGGGACATGTACTGCGGCCCGGCCCTCCAGCGGCCCTTCCACCACCACCGCTTCGGCGGATACCACCGCAACTATTGGGACTACGACGGCGGCGGCCTGGCCGACATGGCCCAACACTACCTGGACGGCTTCAATTACGAGTACGCCAAGGATTTCACCAGCCCGGTGGAGGTCGAGGCCTTCGCCCCACCGGCCCATCCCGAGGCATGCGGGATGTGGGGATGGGTCGAGCTCCGTTATGCGGACGGGCTCACGCTGGTGCTCGAGAGCGACGAATGGGGCGGCCGCACGGAGCACGATGACGGCCAAGGTGACGTTGGGGGACAGGTGCTCGATTGGGTCGGGCGCCGGGTGCTGGGAAGCGAAGAGTGGGGCCGCCTCTCAGGCCGCCGCCAGCCGCGGGACGTGAGCGAAGCGGACCTCGACGAAGCGGGGCGCCGCCGCCTCGCCGAACTTCCCGATCCCGAGCCGCTGCTCTCGTTCCTCGAGGCCGTCCGCACCCGCCAGCAGGCCGGCGGCCACGCCGAGGCGGCCCACCGCACGGCAACCCTGTTCCACCTGGCCAACGTGGCCATCCGCACGGGGCGGAAGCTCCGCTACGACCCGGAGAAGGAGGTGATCGTCGGCGACGAAGAGGCCAACCGCCTCGTCCACCAGCCCATGCGGGCGCCGTGGCGGGTGTAGGCGCCTGCGGCGCGGGGGGGACCCGAACCGAACGCGAGCCGCCGGCGCGTTTCCTCCCAACATCGGACTCGCCTTCGATGCGGCGGCTGGGAGGTCTGGGGGAATCGGGAAAAATAGGATGCCTTGCGGGGGTTTGCCGGCAGGGAGAGTATTGCTGATCGATTCTCGCGCAGCAATCGATCCAACCCCTATGGCCGCGACGTTCCGCACATGCTGCGCGCTCTTGGTGACCGTCATCGTGTTGCCGGGCACCCTGGTCGACGCCGTTCTCGCGCAATCGCGCGTGGGACCGGTCCTGCTGCCCGAGCAGCGCTGCATCGTCACGGGCCACGCCATTCCGGGCCCCCGGGACCCGAGGGCCGTGCGCTCCGAGGCACCGATCCCCGTTCGCCTGCCCGACGCGCCCGAAGCGGCGCGCCCGCAACGCCTGCTGTCCCTGGAGGAGGCGATCTTCATTGCCGTTCAGAACTGCGAGGTGGTGCGGGTTGCCTCGGGCGACGGCGCCATTTCGACGGGGCGCACGATCTACGATCCGGCCATCGTGAACACGCTGGTGGATCGGGCCCGCAGCCGGTTCGATCCGGCGCTGAGCGTGGACAATACCTTCCTGCATGAAGACCAGCCGGGCGTCGTCGGCACCGGCACGCCCCCGTTCGCTCGATTCACCGATAACCCGATCGACAGCTATCAATTCACGACGGGCGTGACGAAGCCGACGCTCGTGGGCGGGTTCGCCGGCCTTCATGTCAACGCCAACCCCTCGCGGAGCCCCGACCCGACCTGGCCGCTCTCGCCCCACGCGCCTTCGTCGCTGGAGTTTTCCTACAGTCAGCCGTTGCTCAGGGACGCGGGGAGGGGCCCCAATCTCGCTCTGATCACAATCCGCGTGTACGAGACGGAGCAGTCGTTCTACGATTTCAAGGGGGCGGTCCAGCAGCTCGTGCGGAGTACGATCGAGCTCTACTGGGCGCTCGTAGCCGCGCGGATCGACGTTTGGACCCGCGAGCAGCAGATCGAGTCGGCCCACTGGGCGGTGGTGCTTGCGGAGGCCCAGCTCAAAAGGGGGCTGGGCGACGCGGGCGAGCTGGCCCAGGCGCGGGTGACGCTGGCCAACCTCCGCGCGCAGCGCATCGCGGCGCAGGCAACGGTGCTCGACCGGGAACAGGCTTTGCGGAACCTCTTGGGATGGCCGCCGACCGGCCCCGAGGAACTGGTTCCCGTTACGGCTCCCACGGTTGCGCCGCTGGGATGGCAATGGGACGATGTGGTCACCACGGCGATCGAGAACCGCCCCGACCTGGCCGGCCAGCGCCTGGCGCTCCGTATCGTGGAAGAGGAGCTGCTCCTAGCGCGGAATCAGACGCTTCCCGACGTGCGCGTCAACACCGCGTACCGCTTCAACGATCTGGCCGGCAGGACGGCCGACGACACCTGGATCGAGACGCCCGCCGGCCGCCACACCTCGTGGCGGCTCGGCCTCGACCTCCAGGTTCCCCTCGGGCAGCGCGACAGCCGGGCCGTCCTCCGCGAGAAGGAGCTGGGGCTGGCCCGCGATCGCGCGCACTACCGGGAGAATCTGCACCAAGTGACGCACGCGCTGGCACGGATCTACCGCGGGATGGAAACCTCCCTGCTCGAGTATGAGGCGTTCGAGGAGACCCGCGCCGCGGCGGAGACCAACGTCGCCGTGCAGCAGAGCCGCTGGAGGGCGAATTTCGCCATTTATCTCAACGTCCTCCAGGCGATTGCGAGTTGGGGCGACGCGGTCGCCGCCGAGTCGCGGGCCGTACTCCGCTACAATACGGAGATTGCGCAGCTCCAGGAGCAGATGGGCGTCATCCTCGAGGAGCACGGCATCGTGCTCGACAACCAGTACTTCCTCTCCCTCGGTCCGGCCGGACCGCTGGGCCGCCAGCGGACTTACCCGCGGAACATCCTCCCCCGCGCGGAGGAGGCCGTCACCGAGCCGGGGCTGGACCCTTCGGAACACTGGTTCCATCTCGACGGGCTCGACATCCCGACGCTGGAACTCCCTCAGCGTCCCCCCCAACCGGAACCGCTCCCAATACCCGGACCGACGGCACCTTAGCAGCCGCGATGCCCCTTCCTTTCTCTGCCTCGCGCCGGGCGAGGTCGCTCTCGGCACCGCAATGCCCCGGCCGAGGATAACCCTTGGGATAGTCCATTGCGGAAAAAAAGGCGGGAGCCTGCGACTGAACCACGGTCGCCGGCTTCGTCCGCGTCGGGCTACTTGGTTCTCGCCGCGCCGCGCAACGTCTCAAGCGCGACAAGGCGCTACTCGTACCTCAGGGCGTCGATCGGATCGAGGAGGCTGGCGCGGCGCGCCGGGTAGAACCCGAAGAAGATGCCCACGGAGCCGGAAAAGCCGATCGCCAGCAGCGCCGCCCAACCCGAGACCACGATGGGCCACGGCGTGCCGGGGAGCAGGGCGTTGATCAGCCCGGTGATGCCGATCGAGCCGAGGGTGCCCAGTGCTAGCCCGATCAGCCCTCCCAGGAGCGAGAGCATCACCGATTCGCAGAGGAACTGGGTGAGGATGTCGATGGGCCGCGCGCCCACCGCCATGCGGATGCCGATCTCGCGCGTCCGCTCCGTGACGGAGACGAGCATGATGTTCATGATGCCCACGCCGCCGACTAAGAGCGAGACGCCGGCGATCGCCGCCAGCAGGGCGGTCATCGTGCCGGTGACGATGCCGAGCATGGCGGCAATCTCCTGCATGCTCCGCACCTCGAAGTCGCGGGCGCCGCCGTAGGTGATGCGGTGGCGATCGAGCAGCAGGCTGTCGATCTCCCGCGCTGCCGCGTCAACGCGATCGGCGGAGCGGGCCGAGGCGAGCACCACGTCGACGTTGTCGAAGGAGGAGCCGCGCAGCGAGCGGCGGACGGTGGTGTACGGGGCCAGGACGATGCTGTCCTGGTCCGCGCCCACCAGGTTCGCTCCCTTCCGCTCCAGCACGCCGATCACCTGGAAGGGGATGTTGTTGATGCGGATCCGCTCACCGATGGGGTTCCTTGTCTGGAAGAGCTTCTCCACGATGGTATGCCCGATCACGCAGACTCTCG